>DASSDE010000700.1:0-2985 GCA_035697365.1 Kribbella sp.
TGCCGGCGCCGCCGATCCTGCAACTCGTCGGCGGCACCGGGTTCGAGGTCGAGGAGGGCAAGGTCGCCGTACTGATGCCTGCGGCCGAGTTCCACTACAACCCGCTCGGCACCGTGCACGGCGGGGTCATCGCGACCCTGCTCGACACCGCCGCCGGCTGCACCGTGCACTCGACGCTGCCGGCCGGCGTCGGCTACACGTCACTCGACCTGATGACCCGCTTCATCAAGCCGGTCACGGTCGCGTCCGGGCTGCTGCGCTGCGAGGGCGGGATCATCAGCCGCGGTCGTCGTACGGCGGTCGCCGAGGCCCACCTGTACGACGAACGCGGCAAGCTCCTCGCCCACGCGACGTCGACCTGCCTGATCTTCGAGCTGCCTCAGGCCTGATCGGCGAGCAACTTCTCGCTCGCCACGAGCCGCACGCAGGTGGCGAGGCCGGTGATCGCGGCCTCGACCTCGGGCAGCTCCGGGTACGTCGGGGCGATCCGGATGACCTGGTCGGTCGGGTCGTCACCGTACGGGTGCGTGGCGCCGGCCGGGGTGATCGCGATCCCGGCCGCCTTCGCCTTCGCGACCACCTCGCGGGCGCAGCCCTCGGGCACCTCCAGGCTGACGAAGTACCCACCGGCGGGGGCGGTCCAGGACGCGAGCCCGGTGCCGCCGAGCTCGGCGGTGAGGATCTTGTCGACGGCGTCGAACTTGGGCCGGATCAGCGCGGCCAGCGTCCGCATGTGCTCGCGCAGCCCGGCTGCGTCGCGGAGGAACTGCACGTGCCGGAGCTGGTTGATCTTGTCCGGCCCGATGCTCCGCTTCACCGTGTGGCTCAGCCACCACTTGATGTTGTCCGGGGACGACCCGAAGAACGCGACACCGGCCCCGGCGAAGGTGATCTTCGAACTCGACCCGAACACGAACGCTCGGTCCGGGTGCCCGTTCTCGGCGCACAGCGCGAGCACGTCGGCCAGCGGCGCGGGGGAGTCCGTCAGGTGGTGCACGGCGTACGCGTTGTCCCAGAAGATCCGGAAGTCCGGCGCGGCGGTCTCCATCGCGGCCAGTCGCCGGACGGTCTCGTCGGAGTACACGGTGCCGTCCGGGTTGCTGTACTTCGGCACGCACCAGATGCCCTTGATCGCCGCGTCCTCGGCGACCAGGCGCTCGACGACGTCCATGTCCGGGCCTTCGGCGGTCATCGGCACCGGGATCATCTTGATCCCGTACCGCTCGCAGATCCCGAAGTGCCGGTCGTAGCCCGGGACCGGGCAGAGGAACGCGAGCCCCTCGACGTCGGCCCAGCGGGTCTCGGCGCCCGGCACCTTGCCGAGCAGCGCGAACACGACCGCGTCGTGCATCAGCTCGAGGCTCGAGTTCCCGGCGGCGAGCAGCTGGTCGAGGGGGACCTGCAGGTCCTCGGCGAAGATCGCCCGCACCTCGGGCAGACCGTTCAGACCGCCGTAGTTGCGCAGGTCGGTGCCGTCCGCGGCCACCGGATCACCGCTCAGGCCGAGCACCCCGTTCGCCGCGTCCAGCTGCTTGGGCGAGGGCTTCCCGCGCGTCAGATCCAGCTTGAGCCCCTTCGCGACCAGCGTTTCGTAGTCCTGGCGCGCACGCTCGGCCTGGGCAGTCAGCTCATCGACACTCACGAGGAGTCCTTTCACAAGTACTGGGTCTTGACCCAAGCCTAGTGACGCCCCGGCTCCGCTGTTTCAGGAGGGTGTCAGCCGCGTTTGCACTTCGGGTACTTCGGGTCCCAGGGTGGGCAGGTCGGGACGTTCGGCGGGGGCTTGACGGTCGCCGGGGGAGGGATCACCGGCGGGGTCACCGGGGGAGGGGTGACCGGTGGCGGCGTGGTCGGCTTGGCCTTGCTGCCGTTGGAGATGTACAGCAGGACCGTCGAGCCGGCCGGTGCGCCGTCCTCCTGGCGCGGGTTGGTCCACGCGACCGTACCGTTGGGGGCGTCGGAGTCGACCCGGTCGCCGTGGTCCATCTGCGCCTTGAAGCCCATCGAGATCAGCTTGGCGGCCGCGTCCGCGGGCGTCATGCCCTTCAGGTACGGCAGATCCTTCACGTTGCCGCGGATGATCTTGTCGTCGGCCTTGACGAACTTGGTGGACGGCTGGCCCTGCAACGCCAACTGCATCGCGGACTCCCAGATCGGGCCCGCGGTGCCGGAACCGGAAGCGTCCTTGAGCGTCTTGCCGTTGAACGTCTGGTTGATCATATCCTCCGCCGGCGGGTCGGCGTCGGCGACGACGGCGGCGGCCGCGAGCCGGGTCGAGTAACCGGCGAACCAGACGGCCTTGTTGTCGTCGATCGTACCGGTCTTGCCGGCCAGGTCGCTCTTGCCGAACTTCAGCTTGCCACCGGTACCGCCCTTGGCCATCACCTGCTGCAGCACGTAGTTGACGCCGTCCGCGACCCCCGGGGACAGCACGCGGTGACACTTAGGGCCGGGCGTCGGGATGGTCTTGCCGGTCTTCAGTGACTTGACGGACGTGATCACCACCGGGCTGCAGTACATGCCGCGGGCGGCGAACGTCGCGTACGCGTTGGACAGCATCACCGGCGTGACCAGACCGGCTGCTCCCAGCGTGTACGAGACGACCTGCTTCAGCGGCTTCAGTTCCTGGGCGTCGTACATGCCGAGCTGGTTGGCGATGGTGGCGATCGGGCAGAGGCCGATCTGCTGCGAGAGCTGCAGGAAGTAGGTGTTGGACGAGGCGCGGGCCGCGTCGACCATCGACGGGTCGAGGACGGTCCTGGTCGAGTTCTTCGGGGTGTACGGATCGTCCGAGATCGGGCCGTTGCAGGTGCTGAAGTTCTGGCCGCTCAGGTCGATGGTCTGCGGGGAACGGATCCGGTACGTCGTCGGCACGCCCTTCGCGATCGCTGCGGCGATCGTGAACGCCTTCATCGTCGACCCGTTCTGGAAGCCGCCGAAGCCGCCGGGGTAGGACTTCTCGACGTTGTAGTTGTACGCCGTCTG
>DASSDE010000701.1:0-2089 GCA_035697365.1 Kribbella sp.
CGCCTTCACGCCGTACGCGGTTGCGAAGCGCGGACGCGTTGGTCAGTGGATCGCCGCACGGCAGGGCTGGCTCTTCTTCCCGCTGCTGACGCTGGAAGGAATCGGCCTGCACTCGTCGAGCGTGCGGCATCTCCTGCGCCGCGACGCGAACCGGTTGGACCGGATCGAGGCCGCGGTCGTGATGTCGAGGATCGCCGGCTACGTGGCCGCGCTGTATCTGCTGCTCCCGATGGGCAAGGCCAGCGCGTTCCTCGGTCTGCAGCTCGCGGTGTTCGGCGTCGGCCTGGGTGCCGCGTTCGCACCGAACCACAAGGGCATGCCGCTCGTCCCGGCCGGGATGAAGCTCGACTTCCTCCGCCGCCAGGTGCTGATGTCGCGCAACATCCGCGGCGGCACACTGACCGACTTCGCGCTGGGCGGGCTGAACTACCAGATCGAGCACCACCTGTTCCCGAGCATGCCGCGGCCGACGCTGCGCCAGGTCCAGCCGATCGTTCGCGAGTACTGCGCCCTGCACGGCGTTGCGTACACGGAGGTCGGCCTGTTCGAGTCGTACCGGATCGTCGTCGACTACCTGAACAACGTCGGTCTGCGCGCCCGCGACCCGTTCCAGTGCCCGCTCGTCGCGCAGTACAGGGGGTAGCTCTTCACCAAGCCGACCGCGCCGGGCCAGGCGGGCGCATGTCCGGCTTCACTCCACGTCGTTATCCTGGCCAACGTGACCGCAGAGCAGCAGTACGTGAGCCTGTACACGGATCTCCTCCGAACCATTCGCGAGCTCGGACTGCTCCGGCGCCGCCCGGGCTACTACTACACCCGGATCGGGGTCGTCCTCGGCGCCCTGCTCGGCATCGTCGCCGGCATGATCCTGCTCGGGAACTCCTGGCATCAGCTCTGGCTCGCCGGAGCCTTGGCGCTCGTACTGGTGCAGGTGGCGTTCCTCAGCCACGACAGCGCGCACCGGCAGATCTTCCACTCGAACGCGCACAACGACCTGACCGCCCGGATCCTGGCCGGCGGCGTCCTCGGGATGAGTGTCAGTTGGTGGCGTAACAAGCACAACCGGCACCACGGCGCCCCGAACCAGGTCGACAAGGACCCGGACGTACAGCTCGACGCCGTCGCGTTCACGCCCGATGCAGTCGCGAAACGCGGGCCGTTCGGTCGCTGGGTCGCCGCCCGGCAGGGGTGGCTGTTCTTCCCGCTCCTCACCCTCGAGGGCATCGGACTGCACGCATCGAGCCTGCGGCATCTGCTCCGCCGGGACGCGAGCCGGAGCGACCGCATCGAGGCCGCCGTGGTCGTCGCCCGGATCACGACGTACGTCGCGGCGCTCTACCTGCTACTGCCGCCCGGTAAGGCAAGCGCGTTCCTCGGACTGCAACTGGCCGTCTTCGGGGTGTTCCTCGGGGCCGCGTTCGCACCGAACCACAAGGGCATGCCGCTGGTACCGGCCGGGATGAAGCTCGACTTCCTGCGCCGTCAGGTACTCACCTCGCGCAACATCCGCGGTGGCCTGTTCACCGATCTGGCGATGGGCGGACTCAACTACCAGATCGAGCACCACCTGTTCCCGAGCATGCCGCGGCCGACGCTGCGCAAGGTGCGCCCGATCGTCCGGGAGTACTGCGAGTTGCACGGCATCGCGTACGCCGAGGTCGGCCTGTTCACGTCGTACCGGATCGTCATCGACTACCTGAACAACGTGGGACTGCAGGCCCGCGACCCGTTCGACTGCCCACTGGCCGCCGAACTGAGGTCCGCCGGCGCGCGGAATCTCGTCTGAGGTAGGCCGCGCCCGGACAGGCGCTGATCTAGGCTGGCCGTCATGTGGTGGGGTCTGGCAGGCGCGTTCGCGGCGGCTGTCGCGTACGGTCTGGCATCGATCCTGCAGGCCTCGGCCGCCGCCGGCGCGGGCGACGCGAGCGCGCACGACGTCGTCATCAAGCCACGCTTCGTGCTCGGCATGGGGCTGGACGTCGTTGGGTTCTGTCTGCAGGTTGCGGCGCTCCAGGTGCTTCCACTGTTCGTGGTGCAGTCGGCGCTGGCCGCCAGCCTGGCCGTCACCGCGGTCGCCGCACGTACCCTC
>DASSDE010000702.1:0-2074 GCA_035697365.1 Kribbella sp.
CCCGTCAACCGAGCGAGGTGCCCGCCCTATGTCCCGTCTGTCCTCCATGTCAATCAGCGATCTGAACCCTCTGGGCCGCCGCGGCCGCCACAAGGAGGACTCCCGGCTGGCCGAACACGTCGACCGGCTGGGAGAGGAGCACCCGCCGATCGAGCTCGGCAGCGTCGACTACACGATGCAGAGGCCGAGCCTGCTCGCCGAGCGGTTCGGGTCGGTGCTGGCCTACATGACCCGGGTCGAGCTCGAGGTCGAGCGTAACGTGCTGGAGCTGAACATCCTGCTGCCCGACCCGCCGGAGGTCGACAAGCATTTCTACGCCGACGTGTGGATGCCGCAGGAGACCCGGCACGGGCAGATCCTCGACAAGTTGCAGGACCTGCTCGGTGTCGAGCCCCACGAGGCGAACCTCGACCAGGTGTCGTTCAGCCTCAAACTGCTCGGTGCGCTCGGCAAGGTGCCGGGTGTCCAGGACATCAGCCGAATGCTCTACTACCTGACCGGGCTGGCCACCGAGCGCTCGGAAGTCCTTGCCTACAACAAGTTTCACGCCGGCCTGGTCGAGATCGGCGAGCGCGCCGTCGCCGCCACGGTGGTCGCACCGATCCGCCGCCAGGAGCCCGGTCACTTCGCGTACTACCAGATGGCCGCGCAGCATCTGTGGGAGCAGTTGTCGGGCTGGCAGAAGTGGCTGACCCGCGGGTTGCGGAAGCGTACGTTCGAAGTGGTCGGCGCGTACAACAAGCTTCAGGTCGCGCAGTTCGGGGACGTGATGGAGAAGCTGAAGATGGCCGACGGCGGCGAGGCCGAGCTGCGCAAGTACGCCCAGCAGGTCGGGCGCGCCGAACACGAGCTGCTGTGGGCGCATCGGCATGGGCTGAAGGTGCCCGACTACGTCTTCAAGTCGCTGAAGCGAGCCGCCGTGCTTGCTGCCGAACGGAAAGGCGAGGTCTGGCCCGCCGCCCCACAAGCCGCGGCTTCATGACGGCTCCCGCGCATCACCACAGCACCCGGCCTACCAAACGGCAGGTGATTGTCGAGACCGCCGAGCGGCTGTTCGCGGAGCACGGGTACGACGGGACGTCGACGGCGCGGATCGCGGCCGAGGCGGGCGTACCGTCCGGGTTGGTGTTCTACCACTTCGCGACCAAGCTGGATCTGCTGCTCGCGGTGGTGCAGGAGCGTCCGGCGCCCAGCGAGGTCCTGCGGTCCGCCGCTCGCGCCCGGACCGTACGCCGGCGGTTGCGGGCGATCGTGGCGGCGATCGCGGCGGAGCTGGAGAAGGATCGCGCCGCCCGGATCATCGTGTTCCGGGAGGCGCAGGGCAGACCCGAGATCGCTTCGCGGGCGGCCGAGCTGTTCGCGGAGGCGACGGAGACCGTGGCCGGGCTGCTCGCCGGTGCCGACGACGTGGTCGCGGAGCCGGCCCGCGTGCAGGCGGCCGCTGAGCTGGTGGTGAGCCGGGTGTTCCTGGACACGGTTCAGCTGGGGCAGGTGGAGACCGCGGCCAAGCGGCACGCGGCGATGATCGAGCTGATCGCGGAGTCGCTGACCCTCCCGGGCGTGCGCGCCCCTGCACAGCACAGCTGAGCGCGCACGCCCGGAGGCGGGCTCAGGCCCAGGGATCGAACGGGATGCCGGACGGTTTCGAGGCGTTGAGCAGGTAACGGAACCGGTCGCCGGAGTCGGTGATCTTGATCGTTGCGGAGCCGAAGTCCGCGGTCATCAGGGTGTCGCGCAACGACGTACTGGGATAGCCGTTCCAGCCGACCAGCGGCGGGTAACGCCAGTTGTGGTAGTGGTTCTCCGGCGGCTCGTCGTTGCTGTTGGCGAGCCGGAAGAAGTGCGTGCTCGCGCCGTCCTTGTGGTAGACGACCTTCGGGTGCGAGCCGTCGAAGCGGACCTGCGAGCGGGTGTAGGTGACCTGGCTCGAGTGCTGTGTCGTGGTCACGTACTCGACCTGGTTGGACGACTGGTTCACCCAGGAGATGACGTGCTCCCAGTCGTGCCGGTGGCCGCCGAGGCTGCTGCCCGGGAGCGCCTGGTCCTTCTCGAAGTAGCTGGCGTAGACGATCGC
>DASSDE010000703.1:0-5171 GCA_035697365.1 Kribbella sp.
TGCGCGTTCGAGAAGTACTTCGCGATCGCGGACGCGAACACGTTCGGCGGCTCGTGCCCGTAGAACCACGTCGGGATCGACACACCACCGTCGCCCGGGAACTCCCGCCGTACGTCCAGACCCGCCGTCGCCCACGCGGCGATCGACGGACGGAACGACGGTACGGCAGCCAGCGTGCTCAGCACCCGCTCCAGGGCGTCGTCGTCGTAGTCTGCCAGCGAAGCGCCCAGGTTGGCGGCCTCCATCGCGCCCGGACCGCCTCCTGTCACAACCAGGTGGCCCTGGCGCGCCAGCGTCCGGCCGAGCAGTACGGCGGCGCGGTAGTTGGGGTCGCTCCGCAGTACGCCGTGACCGCCCATCACACCGACCCAGGGCTTACCGTCGGGCAGGTCGGTGAGGGCGTCCGCGATTGCGTGGTCGTGCAGGGCAGCGGCGAGCGTACGGCTGGTGTCGCCCTTCTCGTCGTGCTGGCGGGACCACGCGTAGATACGCGCGTCCGGCGTGGCCTCGTACCCGTACTCCAGGCCGGCGTAGAGCTCGTCCGCGTCGTACAGCCGCCCGCGGTACGCGTCGAACGGCAGCTCCGGGATCGCCGGGAACACCAGCCCGCCACCGTCCCGGACCCAGGCGTCGGCCTGCTCCGTCAACACGCAGCCCAGGAACACCGCTCCGGTCGGCTTGAGCGCGAGGAGTTCCGCCGTACGCCGGGTGAGATCGACTGACTGCACCCGCCAGCCGGCCATCGCAGTCGCCCCCGCCGCCAGCAGCCGGTCGAACTGGTCCAAGGACTCGATATCCACATGCGGAATGCTCGGCAACGTCACGCAGAGCACCCTAGCTGGCTACGTGTGCACATTGAGGTGTAAAGGTTGGACATGACACATGCGGAGCTCTGGGAGCGTCACAAGGCCGTCATGCCGGCATGGCTCGCGTTGTACTACGAGGAGCCGATCGAGATTGTGCAGGGGTCCGGCCGCCGGGTCACCGATGCCGAGGGCGCGACGTACCTCGACTTCTTCGCCGGCATCCTGACCAATGCGATCGGCTACGACATCGCGGAGATCTCCGACGCCGTCCGCGAACAGCTCAGTACCGGGATCGCGCACACCTCGACGGTGTACCTGATCCGTAAGCAGATCGAGCTGGCCGAGCAGATCGCCGAGCTGTCCGGCATCCCGGACGCCAAGGTCTTCTTCGCGAACTCCGGCACCGAGGCGAACGAGACCGCCCTGCTGCTCGCCACCCAGGCGCGCCGCTCGAACCAGGTCCTGGCGATGCGCAACTCGTACCACGGCCGCGCGTTCGGCACCGTGGCGATCACCGGCAACCGCGGCTGGTCCGCGAGCAGCCTGTCGCCGGTGAACGTGCAGTACCTGCAGGGCGCGTACCGGTACCGCAGCCCGTTCCGCGAACTGCCCGACGCGGACTACATCAAGGTCTGCGTCGACGACCTGCGCAACGTCATCGAGACCACGACCGCGGGCGACGTCGCGTGCCTGATCGCGGAGCCGATTCAGGGCGTCGGCGGGTTCTCCTCGCCGCCGGACGGTCTGTACGCCGCGTTCAAGGAGGTGCTGGACGAGTACGGGATCCTGTTCATCTCCGACGAGGTGCAGACCGGGTGGGGGCGTACCGGCGACCACTTCTGGGGCATCCAGGCGCACAACGTCGTACCGGATGCGATGACGTTCGCGAAGGGGCTCGGCAACGGGTTCGCGATCGGCGGCGTGGTGGCGCGCGGCGACCTGATGGACAGCATCAAGGCGAACTCGCTGTCCACGTTCGGCGGGAACCCGATCTCGACGGCCGCGGCGAAGGCGACCATCGACTACCTGCTCGACAAGGACCTGCAGGCGAACGCGGCCAAGCGCGGCGCCCAACTGGTCGACGGCCTGCGCGGCATCTCCGACGAGTTCCCCGAGCTCGGCGACGTCCGCGGCAAGGGCCTGATGCTCGGCGCCGAGATCGTCAAACCCGACGACAACACCCCCGACCCGGCCGCCACCACCAAACTCCAGCAGGAAACCAAGAACCGCGGCCTCCTGGTCGGCAAGGGCGGCCTCTACGGCAACGTCCTCCGGATGGCCCCACCCATGACCCTCACCGAACAAGAAGCCACCGAAGCCCTCGAAATCCTCCGAGACTCCTTCAACACCCTCCGCTGAGACGGCGAGCAAACCGGCCGCACGACGACGAAGGCCCCCTCCCATGGTGTGAGAGGGGGCCTTGTCTGTCAGATCGGGGCGCCTTGGCCCGGGTCGTTGGTGAGGGGGAGGGGCGGCGGGGCGCCGGTGACCTTGCGGCGGCGCCGGGAGCGGCCCTCGAGGTACTTGGCGAGCAGGGACAGCAGCGAGCAGAGGCCGATGTAGATCACCGCGGTGACGATGTACGTCGGGATGTACGGGAAGCCGTACGTGAGCCGGCCGCCCATCTGCTTCGCGACGTACAGCAGCTCGCCGTAGGTGATGATGAAGCCGAGCGCGGTGTCCTTCAGCAGCACGACCAGCTGGCTGACGATCGCGGGCAGCATCGCGCTGATCGCCTGCGGCAACAGCACCAGCCGGACGACCTGGTTCTTCCGCAGGCCGAGTGCGTACGCCGCCTCACGCTGGCCCTTCGGTACGGCGGCGATACCGGCGCGGAAGATCTCCGCCAGCACCGAGCCGTTGTACAGCGTCAGGCCGAACACGACCGCCCAGAACGGGCCGAGTCCCAGCTGGAACTGAATGTTGGCGAAGTAGAAGTAGAACATCAGGATCAGCAGCGGGACGGCGCGGAACAGCTCGACGATCAGCGTCGCCGGAGTCCGCACCCATTTGTGGTCGCTGATCCGCGCCGCGGCGAAGACGGCGCCGAACAGGATCGCCAGGACCGCCGCGAGACCGGCGGCCTTGAGAGTGTGCAGCAGGCCGTCGAGCATCTGCCGCTGGATCGACGAGTACTGGAACTGTCGCCAGAGCCGACCTTCGAACTGACCGTACACATACATCCGGTGGATCAGCCAGGCGATCGCACCGAGCAGCACCAGCACGACCACGATGTTGGAGATCCGGTTGCGGACCTTCGCCCGCGGGCCGGGGGTCTCGTACAGGACTGAGCTCATCAGGCCACCGCCGTCCGTCGTTCGGCCCACCGTTGCAGGAAGATCAGCGGCACGATCAGGATCAGGAACCCGATCGTGATCCAGAGCAGCGTGAGCAGCTGGTTCTCACCGCGCTCGGACATCGTGGCCGGGATCGCGCCGGCCTCGGCGACCGAGAAGCCGGCCGCGATCGTGGTGTTCTTCAGCAGCGCGATCAGCACGCTCATCAGCGGCGGGATGATCGCCCGGAACGCCTGCGGCAGCACCACGATCGTCAGCACCTGGATGAACGACATACCGACCGCACGGGCCGCCTCGGACTGGCCCGGGGCGATCGTGTTGACGCCCGACCGGACCACCTCGCAGATGAATGCCGAGGTGTAGATCGTCAGCGCGCCGACTGCGCTCCAGAACGGGCTCGGCAGCGCGAGCTGCATCTTGGCGGTACCGAAGAACAAGAACGCGAAGACCAGCGTGAGCGGGGTGTTCCGCAAGACGTTGACGTAGCCCGTGCCGAAGCCGCGCAGGGCCGGCACCGGGGACACGCGGCAGGCGCCCAGCAACGTACCGAGCACCAGACTGAGCACGCCGGAGACCACGAACAGGCGAAGTGTCAACCAGAAGCCGTCCCGGAACAGCGGCCAGTTGTCGGTGAGGACCGAGAACATCGCGACCTTCCTCTTGCCTACAGGAACAGAGTCCGGCCGCGGCGCCTGTTCGAGGACGCCGCGGCCGGCTGATGGATCAGTACTTCTCGAGCGGCGGCGGCGTCGAGTCCGAACCCGACTTGCCGAGCGTCTCGCCGTAGATCGCCTTCCAGGTGCCGTCGGATGCGGAGGTCTCCAGGATCGAGTTCACCTTGTCGCGCAGCGCCTTGTCGGCCAGCGGCAGGCCGATGCCGTACTTCTCGGTGCTGAACGGCTTGCCGACCACGCGGAGGTCATCGGGCGCCGTGGCGGCGTACCCCTTGAGAATCGCGTCGTCGGTGGTGACCGTGTCGACCTTCTTGTCCAGCAGCTGGGAGACGCACTCCGAGTAGGTCTTGAACTCGGAGATGTTGCTGGCCTCGGTCAGCTTCTCCTCCTTGACCTTCTGGATCGGCGTCGAACCGGTCGCCGAGCAGACCTTCTTGCCCTTCAGCGCAGTCTTGCCGGCGTCCATCGAGGTGTCGTCCTTGCGAACCAGGAGGTCCTGGCCGGCGATGAAGTACGGGCCGGCGAACGAGACCAGCTTCTTGCGCTTGTCGGTGATCGAGTAGGTGCCGACGTAGTAGTCGATCTCGCCACCGGCGATCGCCGTCTCGCGGTTCGCGGACGGGATCTCCTTGTACTCGATCTTGTCGGGGTCGAGGCCGAGGCCGGCCGAAACCATCCGGGCCACCTCGATGTCGAAGCCGCAGCGCTTGCCGTCGGCATCCTTGTAGCCGAGGTTCGGCTGGTCGGCCTTGACTCCGACGATCACGTTGCCGCGGGCCTTCGCCTTGGTGAAGGCCTGGCTGCCGGCCACGTCGACGCCGCTCGCGGTAGTGAACTTGTGCAGCTCACCGCAGGAATCGGACGCGTTGTCGCCGCCACCGCCACCGGCGCTCGGCTCGTCCTTGCCACAAGCGGCGGCGGTCAGCGCGAGCGCTGCGACGCCGACCGTGGCGACGAGGGTGCGCATTCTCATGATCTGGGTTCCCCTTCGTTTCGTTACTGGGTACGGCTGCGGGCGGAGCTCAGTGCTTGAGGATCTTGCCCAGGAAGTCCTGGGCACGCCTCGAGGACGGGTTGGTGAAGAAGGTCTCCGGGTCGGCCCGCTCGACGATCTCGCCGTCGGCCATGAACACCACCCGGTTCGCTGCGGTCCGGGCGAAGCCCATCTCGTGGGTGACCACGACCATCGTCATGCCCTGCTTGGCGAGGTCGATCATGACTTGGAGAACTTCCTGGATCATCTCCGGGTCGAGCGCCGAGGTGGGCTCGTCGAAGAGGATGACCTTCGGGTCCATCGCCAGCGCGCGGGCAATCGCCACCCGCTGCTGCTGACCGCCGGACAGCTGGGCCGGGTACTTGTCGGCCTGGTTGGCGACCCCCACTCGCTCGAGCAG
>DASSDE010000704.1:0-4490 GCA_035697365.1 Kribbella sp.
CATCAGCTTGCCCATGAACCACAGCACCGGCCAGAAGCCGGAGTTCGCGCCGTCCCAGATCGAGATCGGCCACGGCGCCCGCCAGCCGCCCAGGAACAGCGTGGTGGCCAGCGCGGACACGGTCGCCATGTTGATGTACTCGGCCAGGAAGAACATCGCGTACTTGATCGAGGAGTACTCGGTCAGGAAGCCCGCGACCAGCTCGCCCTCGGCCTCCGGGAGGTCGAACGGCGCCCGGTTGGTCTCGCCGACCATCGAGATCACGTAGATCACGAACGACGGGAACAGCAGGAACGCGTACCACCCGGGCAGCGGTATGTCGGCCCCGAACCAGTGCACGGTCTGGTGCGACTGCGCGGCCACGATCTCCGAGGTGGACATCGAGCCGGCGAACAGGAACACCGTCACCAGCGCGAGTCCCATGCCGACCTCGTAGGAGATCATCTGGGCGCTGGAACGCAGACCGCCGAGCAGCGAGTACGTCGAGTTCGACGACCAGCCGCCGAGGACGATGCCGTAGATGCCGATCGAGGCGACCGCCATCACGTACAGCACCGAGACCGGGAGGTCGGTGAGCTGCAGCCGAGTGTAGGTGTCGGTGCCCGGGATCTTCACCGTCGGCCCGAACGGGATCACCGCGAAGGTGAGGAAGGCCGGTACGGCGACGATCGCAGGCGCCAGGATGAAGACCGCCCGGTCGACGCCCTTGGGCATCAGGTCTTCCTTCAGCATCAGCTTCACACCGTCGGCCAGCGACTGCAGCAGACCCGCGGGCCCGTGCACGTTCGGGCCGATCCGGTGCTGCATCCGCGCCACCACCCGGCGTTCCCACCAGATGTTGAAGAGCGTCAGCACCACCAAGAAGACGAAGATGAACAGCACCTTGATGAGAATGACCCACCAAGGATCGTGCCCGACCCCCACGTCAGGTACCGCGAGCGGCATCATGCATTCCCTCCGGCGATCGTCACGATCGAGCCATGGTCAGCGTGCAATGAACGGCGAACGTGGGAGTCGGCCGAGTTCGTCGGCAGCCAGACCACGTTGTCGGTCATCGGGGTGATCACGACCGGCAGCCGGATGCTCCCGGCGTCGGTGCTCACCGCCAACTCGTCCCCGGCGGCGACGCCGATCCGGCGCGCGGTGGTGAGCGAGATGCGGGCGACCGGCGTGCGCGCGGTCGCGGTCAGGTGCGGTTCGCCGTCGCAGGCCCGGCTGTCGTCGATCAGCATCCGCCAGGTCGCGAGCCGCGTGGAATCGAACGCCCCGAGCGCCGGGCCGGCGTGGTACGTCGGCTCCTGCGCCCGGTCGCCGTCCCAGCGGCCGAGCTCGTCGAACTCCTGCTTCGCGCCCTCGGTGGTGCTGAACCCGAGCGGCTGCCCCATCTCCTGCGCCAGCGCGGCCAGCGCCCGCGCGTCCGGCATCGCGGTCGGCACCTTCAGCACGGCCGGGAACGGCCGCTCGCGGCCCTCCCAGTTCACGAAGGTGCCGGACTTCTCCACCGGCGGTACGACGGGGAAGACCACGTCGGCGTACTCGGTCACCTGCGACTTGCGAACCTCGAAGCTGACCACGAACGGCGCGGCCTCGAGTGCGGCCAGTGCGGCGGCCGGGTCCGGCAGGTCGTCGATCTCGACGCCCGCAACCACCAGCGCCTGCAGCGAGCGGGCGCCCTGCGGCCCGAGGTCGGCGATGATCTCGCCGAGGTCCTTACCGATCTCGGTCGGCAGCGAATCGACGCCCCAGGCGGCCTGCATGTCCACGCGCGCCTGCGGGTCGGTGACCAGCCGGCCACCGGGCAGCAGCGCCGGCAGGCAGCCGGCCTCGAGCGCGGCCCGGTCGCCCGCACGGCGCGGGATCCAGGCCAGTTGCGCACCGGTGTCGAGCGCCAGCCGCAGTGCGGCCGAGTACCCACCCGGGACGCTCGCCAGCCGCTCGCCGACGACGATGATCGAGTCCGCACCGAGCGCGGCCCGGGCAGCGGCCCCGGCCTCGCCGGCGTTGCCCAGATCCCCGAGCACGGCGGCCTCGGTGCCCGGCGACGTGTGCACGACCACGCCGTCGAGCTTCTCGATTCCGCGGGAGCCGAACGCCGCGAGCGTGAACACCTTGGTGCCGTGCTTGCGTACGCCCTTGCGGACGCGGAGGAACACCGACGGCGTCTCCTCCTCGGGCTCGAACCCGGCGAACAGCACGGTGCCGGCCTTCTCCAGGTCCGCGAACGTGGTGCCGAGTCCGGTGCCGGCCACGGCGGCGGCGAGGAAGTCCGCCTCCTCCACCGAGTGCGGCCGGGCGCGGAAGTCGATGTCGTTGCTGGCCAGCGCGGTGCGGGCGAACTTCGAGTACGCGTACGCGTCCTCGACGGTCAGCCGGCCACCGGTCAGGACGGCCGCGTTGCCACGGGCCGCGGTCAGCTTCTCCGCGGCGAAGGTCAGCGCCTCCGGCCAGGACGCCGGCCGCAGCTCGCCGTCCTCGCGGATCATCGGGTGCGTCAGCCGGTCGCCGGTGGTCGCGTACTGGAAGGCGAACCGGTCCTTGTCGGAGATCCACTCCTCGTTGACCTGCGGGTCCTCGCCGGACAGCCGGCGCATCACCTTGCCGCGCCGGTAGTCGACGCGGATCGCCGCGCCGGAGGCGTCGTGCTCGGCCACCGACGGCACCGACACCAGGTCGAACGGCCGGGAGCGGAAGCGGTACGCCGCACTGGTCAGCGCACCGACCGGGCAGATCTGGATCGTGTTGCCGGAGAAGTAGCTCTCGAAAGGCTCCTTCTCGTAGATGCCGACCTGCTGCAGCGCACCGCGCTCGATCAGCGCGATGAACGGGTCACCGGCGATCTGCTCGGAGAACCGGGTGCAGCGCGCGCAGAGGATGCAGCGCTCGCGGTCCAGCAGCACCTCGGCGGAGATGTTGATCGGCTTCGGGTAGGTCCGCTTCACTCCGTGGCTGGCGTGGAAGCGGGACTCGCCGCGGCCGTTGCTCATCGCCTGGTTCTGCAGGGGGCACTCGCCGCCCTTGTCGCAGACCGGGCAGTCGAGCGGGTGGTTGATGAGCAGGAACTCCATCTGCCCGTGCTGCGCCTTGTCCGCCACCGGCGAGCTCACCTGCGTACGAACCACCATGCCGTCGGCGACGGTGATCGTGCAGGAAGCCTGCGGCTTGGGCATCCCGCGGCCGTTGCCGGCATCGGTGATCTCGACCAGGCACTGCCGGCAGGCACCGACCGGGTCGAGCAGCGGGTGGTCACAGAACCGTGGGATCTGCACCCCGATCTGCTCCGCGGCGCGGATCAGCAGGGTGCCCTTCGGGACCTTGACCTCGATGTCGTCGATGGTGACGGTGATCAGGTCGGTCCGCTCCACTTCAGCAGTGGTCATGCGCTAGCTCCAGCGGTCGCGAAGACAGTGCTTGCCATCGGGTCGAACGGGCAGCCGCCGTTCTCGAAGTGCGCCAGGTACTCGTCCTTGAAGTGCGCGATCGAGCTGGTGATCGGCGCGGTCGCGCCGTCGGCCAGCGCGCAGAACGAGCGGCCGGTGATGTTCTCGCTCAGGTCGAGCAGGGTTTCCAGGTCCTCCTCGGACCCCTGCCCCTTCTCGAGCCGCTCGAGGATCTGCACCAGCCACCACGTGCCCTCACGGCACGGGGTGCACTTGCCGCAGGACTCGTGCTTGTAGAACTCGGTCCAGCGCAGGACGGCGCGGACGACGCACACCGAGTCGTCGAAGATCTGCAGCGCCTTGGTACCGAGCATCGAGCCGACCGACCCGACGCCCTCGTAGTCCAGCGGGACGTCCAGGTGCTCCGAGGTCAGCAGCGGCGTCGAGGAACCACCCGGCGTCCAGAACTTCAGCTCGTGGCCCTCACGGACCCCGCCGGCCAGGTCGATCAGCTGGCGCAGCGTGATGCCCATCGGAGCTTCGTACTGGCCCGGGTGCGCAACATGCCCGGACAGCGAGTACAGCGTCATGCCCTTGGACTTCTCGGTGCCCATCGAGGAGAACCAGTCCGGCCCGTTCTTGACGATCGCGGGAACGGATGCGATCGACTCGACGTTGTTGATGACAGTGGGGCAGCCGTACAGACCGGCCACGGCCGGGAAGGGGGGACGCAGCCGAGGTTGACCGCGACGACCTTCCAGCGAGTCCAGCAGCGCCGTCTCCTCGCCGCAGATGTAGGCGCCCGCGCCGGCGTGCACGACGACGTCCAGGTCGTAGCCGCTGCCGAGGATGTTCTGGCCGATGAAGCCGGCGTCCTTGGCCTCCTGAACCGCCTGCTGCAGCCGGCGGATCACGTGCAGCACTTCACCGCGGACGTAGATGAAGGCAACCGACGCGCGGATCGCGTAGGACGAGATGATGACGCCCTCGACGAGCGTGTGCGGGGAGGCCATCATCAGCGGGATGTCCTTGCAGGTGCCCGGCTCGGACTCGTCCGCGTTCACCACCAGGTACTTCGGCTTCGGGTTGTCCTGCGGGATGAACGACCACTTC
>DASSDE010000705.1:0-2517 GCA_035697365.1 Kribbella sp.
GATCCGGCGCTGCGCGAGCAACGCCTGCTGCGAGGCGATCGTGATCGCCGTCACCCAGGCGCCGCGCTGGGCGGCGCGGATCGCCAGGCTCGCCCAGCCGCAGCCGATGTCCAGTACGCGCGACCCGGACTGCACTCCGGCCGCGTCCAGGATCGAGTCCAGCTTGCGGAGTTGCGCGTGGTTGAGCTCGTCGTAGGAGGCGGTGGCGAGGTCGGCGGTCGCGTTGTCGCCGAAGTACGCTGCCGAGTACGTCAACGACGGGTCCAGGAACTCCGAGAACATCGCGTTGCTCAGGTCGTAGTGGCGGCTGACGTTCTCGCGGGCGCCGGCGCGGTCGTTCTCCTGCTCGCCCGGCTGGGACCTGGTCACCAGCCAGCGCAGCGACTGGGCCCACTTCGGCAGCAGGTGCCGAGTCTCCTCGTTGCTGAACCGCTCTGCGAACGGGACGAGCAGGTCGGACAGGTCGGTGCCCGGCTCGGGATCCCAGTCGCCGGCCAAGTACGCCTCGCCGAATCCGGAACCGGCGTCCTGCCCGAGCCGGTCGAGGAACGCCGCCGTACGGTGCACGCGCATCGCAGGGCCACCAAGACCGTACGACCGATTGCTGTCCAGATGGATCGTCGCGGGCAGGTCCTTGGCGATCAGCCGGATCGCGGTCGCCGCGCCGTACCGCCGGACCGGATTGGAGCGCGGCCGAGCCAGTGTCGGCCACGTCTCGGGCACCGGTTCGTGCACCGGATGCTGCACTCCCGGCATCAGATCCGTCATGTAAGCAGTTCCCCTGTAATCCGTCCTGGTCGCACCCTAAGGGCAACCAGCCTCCCCACGGCGCATCTCTGCACAGATCAACTGCCGAGATGCCTCTTGGTTACAGTTTGATCACCGACCGCGCATTGCCTGCCGGGCGCCCTTCAGGCTGCTCGGCACCGGCCCCTTGGGCATCGGCACCTGCGGGCGGACCGCGTCCAGCGCCTTCAGCCGCTGCAGCAGGTCGGTGATCTCGGACGGCTGCATGACGGCCGGGAGCTTCATCACGTGCTTGGTGAGCTTGCGGATGTCGATCTCACCCTCGCCCTTACCGGCGACGATCTGCGTCACCGGCGCCCCGCCGGCCACCCGGTTGTGCTTCTTGGCCTCGGCCTGGAGCAGGTTCTTGACGCGGCTCGCCTGGCCCTCGCCGACGAGCACGATGCCCGGCCGGCCGACGACCCGGTGGACGATGTCCGAGTTCTTCGTGACCGCGACCGCGGGCGCCACGTTCCAGCCCCGGCGGAGCGTCTGCAGCGCGGAGGCGGCCGCACCGGCCTGCCCCTCGATCTGGCTGTACGCGGCCTTCTCGACCTTGCGGCCGAACACGATCGTGGCCGCCAGGAACCCGAGGGCGACACCGAGCGGGATCCAGATCAGCAGCGGTCCGACCAGCAGCCCGCCGATCACGGCGAGGGCGACGATGCCGAGGAAGATCCCGGCCAGCACCAGGCCGACCGTCGGGTCGGACTTCCGGGTCAGCTTGTACGCCGACGCGATCTGCTTGAGCCGGCTGGTCTTCTCTTCGGGGGCGTCGTTCTTGGCCATCTCTACCTGCTCTACCTGTCCTGGTTGTTCATACGTGACTCGACGGCCTGGCGGTACAGCCGGCCGGCGCGGTACGAGGACCGTACCAGCGGACCGGACATGACTCCGGCGAATCCGATCTCCTGGGCCTCGGCGTCCAGTTCGACGAACTCGTCCGGCTTCACCCAGCGCTCGACCGGGTGGTGCCGCACCGAGGGCCGCAGGTACTGCGTGATGGTGATGATCTCGCAGCCGGCCGCGTGCAGGTCCTTCAGCGCCTGGCTGACCTCGTCGCGGGTCTCGCCCATGCCGAGGATGAGGTTCGACTTGGTGACCAGGCCGTAGTCGCGGGCCTGGGTGATGACGTCCAGCGAGCGCTCGTACCGGAAGCCGGGGCGGATCCGGCGGAAGATCCGCGGCACCGTCTCGACGTTGTGCGCGAACACCTCGGGCCGCGACGAGAACACCTCGGCGAGCTGCTCCGGTACGGCGTTGAAGTCCGGCGCGAGCATCTCGACGCCGGTGCCCGGGTTCAGCTCGTGGATCTGGCGGATGGTCTCCGCGTACAGCCAGGCGCCGCCGTCGTCGAGGTCGTCACGGGCGACACCGGTCACCGTCGCGTACCGCAGGCCCATGCTGCGCACCGACTCCGCGACCCGGCGCGGCTCGTCGCGATCCAGCGCCTCCGGCTTGCCGGTGTCGATCTGGCAGAAATCGCAGCGCCGCGTGCACTGGTCCCCGCCGATCAGGAAGGTGGCCTCGCGGTCCTCCCAGCACTCGAAGATGTTCGGGCAGCCGGCCTCCTGGCACACCGTGTGCAGGCCCTCGGACTTCACGAGTTTCTGCAGCGCCTGGTACTCCGGGCCCATCTTGGCGCGGGTCTTGATCCACTCGGGTTTGCGCTCGATCGGGGTCTCCGCGTTGCGCACCTCGAGCCTGAGCAGTTTCCGTCCTTCTGGGGCG
>DASSDE010000706.1:0-6164 GCA_035697365.1 Kribbella sp.
CGTACCGCAGCTGTCCGGCCGCGGCCTCGGGCACACCGGCGGCACCCTGGACAAGCTGGAGTCGATCCCGGGCTGGCGGGCGTCGCTGTCGAACGACGAGCTGATGCAGCAGTTGGAGGACGTCGGCGCGGTGATCTGCGCAGCCGGCGACGGGCTGGCTCCGGCGGACAAGAAGCTGTACGCGCTGCGCGACGTGACCGGTACGGTCGAGGCGATCCCGTTGATCGCCAGCTCGATCATGAGCAAGAAGATCGCCGAGGGCACCGGCGCACTGGTGCTGGACGTGAAGGTCGGCTCCGGAGCCTTCATGAAGGAGCTCGCGGACGCCCGCGAACTGGCCGAGACGATGGTTGCGCTAGGCACCGATGCAGGCGTGAAGACCGTTGCCCTGCTCACCGACATGTCCGTCCCGCTCGGGCTGACCGCGGGGAACGCCTTGGAGGTCAGGGAATCCGTCGAAGTACTGGCGGGTGGCGGTCCGGCCGACGTGGTCGAGCTGACCGTTGCCCTCGCCAACGAGATGCTCGCCGCGGCCGGAGTGACCGGCGTCGACCCGGCCGAGAAGCTGCGGGACGGTACGGCGATGGACGCGTGGCGGGCGATGATCTCGGCGCAGGGAGGAGACGCTGCGGCGGAGCTGCCGGTCGCCCCGGAGCAACACGTCGTCCCGGCGCCGGCCTCCGGCGTGCTCTCCAAGCTGGACGCGCTTGCCGTTGGTGTCGCGGCGTGGCGCCTCGGCGCGGGGCGGGCGCGCAAGGAGGATCCGGTGTCGGCGGTCGCGGGCGTACAGATGCATGCCAAGCCGGGCGACCGGATCCAGGAGGGGCAGCCGTTGCTCACCCTGCACACCGACGACGCGACCCGCATCGAGCGCGCTCTCGAGTCCCTCACCGATGCAGTCGCGGTGGCCGACTCGTACACGCCCGGTCCATTGGTGATCGACCGGATCGGCTGACCGCCCTCAATTGGAGGTCGCGGTCAGTCTCGTGCGCTGTTGCTTGGCCACGGTGGTGATCAGTGCGGTGTCGGGGGTGAGTTTGGTGCCTAGGGCGCCGGCCTCGCGGACGGTCAGCTCAACCACCATCGGGCCGACAATCAGGCTGGCCTCGGCGATCGCGACCGACTGATCGGTGCCGCCGTCGTACTCGACGCGGGCGTCGGAGAGGGCGTGGGCGAGCGGGAACGCATGGTTGTGGGGGCCCTGCTCCCACAGACCGGACTGCAGTGTCTTCGCCTTCGTGGCCGAGCCGGTCTTGAACAGCTGGACGGTGAAGCGCTTCTTCTTGTCCGGGCTGAGCCTGGTCGCGCGGTACCCCTCGACGAAGTTCGCGTTCAGGAGCAGGGCGCGGTCGAGCGCCGGGTCGGCGGACCAGGTGTTGAGGTACGAGGTCGCGGTGAACGGACCGGTGGTGTTGCGGGAGTCCTCGACGTACCCGGCGGGGAGTGTGATCAGGCCGGCGAGTGCACTTTTCGCCGCTGTGCCGGTCGTACCGGAGAGCGCGGAGTGCTCCGCTTTCGGTGTCTGGGCGGCACTTGCCGAGCTGCCGGCCTCGTTCCCGCAGGCGGCCACACCCAGCAGCAATGCGGTCACTATCACGGCAACGCCTGGCGCATTCCGTTTCACGAGTCCGATACCAACAGAGGTTGGTTAACTTCAGGAGAACAGTCTCTCGATGCGGGCGCGAGCGGCCTTGGGATGCAGGGGTTCGCAGCCGGCGGCGACGCAGCGGCGGACCACCTGCGGATCGTCACGGAGCAGCAACAGTCCGCGACGGAGCAAGGTCAGCGGGGGTTTGCGGTGCTCGCGCAGGTCGCGCTGGAAGCGCCGCGCGAAGGTCACGACGCGGTGGTGGTAGACGCAGATCGCCGCCGCCAGCAGGTCGCGTTCGCGGAGCGCGCCGGCGATCTGGTCCGCGAAGATGCCCTCAGCAACGATCAGCGGGGAGTCGCCGGTACTGACCGGCCGGTGCCCGACCGTGCCGTCGTGGGCGATGTCGTAGATCGGGAGGTCGGCCGTTCCGGTCTTGCACAACTGCTCGAGCGCCGCGACCGCACGGTCGCCGTCCCAGGATCGCGGGTCGTCCCAATCGACGATCCCGAGCGGCGACCGCGGCATCGCCTCGTCGTCGCCGTCGCGGTAGAAGTCGTCCAGCCGGACCACCGGCAACCCGACCTGCTCCGCCAGCCGGGACTTCCCCGCCCCCGAAGGCCCCGCCAGCAGCACCACCCGTGAAAGCACCCGCACATTCTCGTCCACGGTACGCAGGAACAGCCAATCAGCCGAGCAGGGCCTGGTGGAGGGCGGCGGCGTGGTTCTTGAACCACGCGTTGGTGCGGGTGGTCAGTTCGGACTCGCCGGTGGTCCAGCGTTGGTGGAACCAGGGGTGGCCGGTTTCGGCACCGCGGCGTACGTAGTCCATGCACCAGACGTGGTTGTCGGCGGCGGCCTCGACCAGGCGGGCGCGGTCGGCCTCCTCCAGTCCGTAGGCGTCGGCGAAGCGCCGCAGCCGGCTCAGCGAATGGCCGCGACGGACATCGTGGATGTCGGGGTCCGGGCGTAGCGGGGCCCAGAGGCGGACGGCGGTTGCGACGTCCCACAGGGCTGATCCGGGGCCGGCGAGGTCGAAGTCGATCAGGGCGACGGCGACGCCGTTGCGGAAGACGACGTTGTCGAGGTTCGGGTCGTTGTGGCTGATCAGGCCGGTCACATAGCTCGGCGGGACCGGTTCGGCCCACTGGAGGCCGACGGGCCGGAAGTCCGCGACCGCCTGGTGATAGCTGCGCAGCAGCGCCGCGACGCTGTCCAGTGCCTCGTCGGTCATCGACCAGGCCGGGTACGGCGCCCGCACCGTCTCGCCAGACAGGTACGACAACACCTCCCGGCCCTGCGCGTCGATTCCGAGCAGCCGCGGGGACCCGTCGAAGCCGACCCGCTCCAAGTGCTTCAGCAGCGCATGCGTCGCCCTGCTACTGGCACGCAGCGGCCTCCGGACGGTGTCCCCGACCCGCACGACCAGCCCGCGGTTCGCAGTACCGCCGAGCAACTGGGTCTCCACCTCGGCAGGCATCGCCGGTCAGTTTGTCTCGTCGAGCAGCGCTTTCGCCAGGGGTGCGTGGGTAACGATCGCGTTCACCAGGCGGCTGCGCACGGCCGCACGGACGGCATCCACCTTCGCGAGCCCGTACGGGATGGCGATCACCTCGTCGATCTTGGTCATCTGCTCGGCGTCGATCGCGATCACCCGGTCGGTGACCCGGCTGTGCACCGGCGCGCCGTCCGCGTCCACGAAAACGCCTGAGATGTCGGCCACCACGCCCCGGCGGCGCAGCTGCTCGCAGGCCTTGTCGTCCATCGCGTCGTACAGCGTCGACTGCCCGGAGGCCCAGGATCCGAGCCCGACGACCGCCTTCGACACCGAATCGAAGTGGCTGATCGCCTCGGCCACCTCGGGCTGCTGCCGCAGGGCGCGGGCGGTCGCCGCGTCCGGGACGACGAGCGGTGCATAGAACAGGTACGCCGGGCCGCCCGACAGGCGAGCGGTGTGCCGGACGAGCTCGACCGAGTTCGCCTCGACGTCGGGGCGGGTGAGTGCACCCGTCAGCTGGACGACGGGTACGGGAGCGAGTGAGGTGAGCTGCTCGGTCATCGCGGTCACTGCCCGTGCCCAGGCGAGCCCGAGCACGTCCTCGGGCGTGACGATCTCGGACAGCAGGTCCGCCGCGGCCTTCCCGAGCTGGGTGCGCAGCGCCGGTTCGTCCACCTCAGGGGTGTCCACGACGATCGCGCGCCGCAGGCCGAGCGCTTCCTGCAGGCGGGCGGACAGGTCGAGGTCGATCGCGCCGGGGTGGCTGATCTCGATCCGCACCAGCCCACTGCTGCGCGCATGGTCGAGCAATCGCGCAACCTTGAACCGGCTCAGCCGGAACTCGTCGGCGATCTCCACCTTCGACCGCCCGTCGACGTAGTACCGCCGTGCGATCGACGCGGTGAGCACCAGCTGCGCCGGCCCGAAGGCACCCGCGCTCGACTCCATCACAGCCTCCCCGCTCATATGAGCATGTGTGCTCACAAGTGTGGCACAGACTCTTGACACGTCAAGGCTCTTCCCGGTCTACTCGTGCTGTGAGCGCAGGCATGCTCAAATGAGCGGAGGCAGACACGGTGCTGAGTAGGCGCAAGCGGATCGGAGCGGTCGGGGTCGCGGTGCTGATGACCGCGGTCACCGGCTGTGCAGGCTGGGGAGGCGGAGCCGGCGGCGGTGGTGCAGACAGCATCAACGTCTTGATGGTGAACAACCCGCAGATGATCGATCTGCAGAAGCTCACCGCCGACAACTTCACCAAGCAGACCGGGATCAAGGTGAACTTCACCGTGCTGCCCGAGAACGACGTCCGGGACAAGATCAGCCAGGAGTTCTCCAGCCAGGCGGGTCAGTACGACGTCGCGTCGGTGAGCAACTTCGAGATCCCGATCTACGCGAAGTCCAAGTGGATCGCGCCGCTGTCGGACTACATCGCCAAGGACCCGTCGTTCGACCAGGACGACATCCTGAAGCCGATGACGCAGTCGATGTCCGGCGACGACGGCAAGATCTACGGCGAACCGTTCTACGGCGAGTCGTCGTTCCTGATGTACCGCAAGGACGTCCTGGCCGCGAAGGGCATCACGATGCCGGCCAAGCCGACCTGGGACGAGGTCGCGGACATCGCCGCCAAGGTCGACAACGCCCAGCCCGGGATGCGCGGCATCTGTCTGCGCGGTCAGCCCGGCTGGGGCCAGATCTTCGCGCCGCTCACCACGGTCGTGAACACGTTCGGCGGCACCTGGTTCACCAAGGACTGGCAGGCCCAGGTGAACGCACCCGCGTTCACCGAGGCGACCAAGTTCTACGTCGACCTGGTCCGCGCCCACGGTGAGGCGGGCGCTCCGCAGGCCGGCTTCACCGAGTGCCTGAACAACACGATTCAGGGCAACGTCGCGATGTGGTACGACGCCACCTCGGCGGCCGGTTCGCTCGAGGCGCCGAACTCGCCGGTCAAGGGCAAGATGGGCTACGCGCCGGCGCCGGTGAAGGCGACCGACAGCGCCGGCTGGCTGTACGCGTGGGCCTGGGGCATCCAGGAGGCGTCCAAGAAGAAGGACAACGCCTGGAAGTTCATCTCCTGGGCGTCCGGCAAGGACTACGAGAAGCTCGTCGGCCAGAAGGTTGGCTGGTCCAACGTCCCGGCCGGCACGCGCGCGTCGACGTACGAGATCCCCGAGTACCTCAAGGAGGCGTCGGCGTTCGCCGCGCCGACCAAGCAGGCGATCGAGAACGCGGATCCGAACAACCCGGGCACCCAGCCGCGGCCGGCGCCGGGCATCCAGTTCGTCGACATTCCGGAGTTCCCGGACCTCGGGACCCAGGTCAGCCAGGACGTGAGTTCGGCGATCGCCGGGCGGATGAGCGTCGACAAGGCACTGAAACGCGGGCAGGAGCTCGCCGACGACGTCGCCGAGCGGTACCGCTCGCGGCAGGCGAAGTGAGGGGTTGAACCATGTCTGTCGAAGCGAAGGCCGATGCGCAGTCCGGGCCCAAGCGGCACGCCGCGCCGCCCGGCTCCGAGGGCACCATGATGCGCAGGGCCGGCGACTGGGCCCGGCGTGCTCCGCTGCTGCCCGCCCTGATCTTCATGATCATCGTGACCCAGCTGCCGTTCGTGGTCACGATCATCACGTCCTTCATGGACTGGAACGCGTACTACCCCGACGAGCGCGGGTTCGCCGGGTTCGCGAACTTCCGCCGCGTGCTCACCGACGCGAACACCCGGAACGCGATCTTCGTGACGATCCTGCTGACCGCGGGCGTCGTGCTGATCAGCGTGGTCCTCGGACTGCTGATCGCGCTGCTGCTGGACCGGAAGTTCCGCGGCCGCGGTGCCGTCCGGACGATGATGATCACGCCGTTCCTGGTGGTGCCGGTGGCCGCGGCGCTGCTCTGGAAGCACGCGCTCTACAACCCGACGTACGGCCTGTTCAACGGCGTGCTGAAGTGGATCTTCGGTGCCAACGCGCCGCAGCCGGACTGGATCAGCAACCAGCCGTTGTGGTCGATCATCTTCGCGCTGGTCTGGCAGTGGACGCCGTTCATGATGCTGATCCTGCTGGCCGGCCTGCAGAGCCG
>DASSDE010000707.1:0-2506 GCA_035697365.1 Kribbella sp.
GACCTTCCCCCTGCGCAGCCTGCCCCTGGGTGACGGCCAGGGATGCTGCGACAAGACTGCCCAGACCCACCAGGCCGGCGACATACCTCACGCGTCGTCTCATGTGTGTTCCCCTCCGAAATGGAGCGGCTCCCCCGAGCCAACCGCGGGCTCAACATCCGGAGCGTAAGACGCCGATCACGGTTGCGGTAGCGAGAACGACCAATAACGCGCGCAGGTTTTCCCGCAACTTTCCGTTGCTGACACCCCGCAAATGCCGTCAGTGGCGCAGATGGAGGCGGCGGGCTGCCTCCGCCACTGAGCCGGAGATCGAGGGG
This sequence comes from Kribbella sp., assembly GCA_035697365.1. Lineage (GTDB taxonomy): Bacteria > Actinomycetota > Actinomycetes > Propionibacteriales > Kribbellaceae > Kribbella. The sequence goes on from DASSDE010000707.1 coordinate 318, forward strand.
TAGACGGTGAAGGACTGGGCCACCTGGTCGACGGTGAGCCGGGTGCCGACGGCCAGCGAGATCGGGTGGATGAGCTCACTGGCGCGCGGCGCGACCACCACGCCGCCCACGATGATGCCCGTGTTCGGCAGGCAGAACAGCTTCACGAAACCGTCCCGGACGCCCTGCATCTTGGCCCGGGCGTTGTCGGACAGCGGGACCTTGACGACCAGCGCCGTGCTGCCGCCGGCGTCCACGACCGCCTGCGAGAGCCCGACGGTGGCGATCTCGGGCGCGGTGAAGACGTTCGCGGAGACCGTTGACTGGTCCAACGGCGTGACCGCGTCGCCGAGCGCGTGCGCCATCGCGATCCGGCCCTGCATCGAGGCCACCGAGGCGAGCATCAGTACGCCGGTGCAGTCGCCGGCCGCGTAGACCCCGCGGGCCGTCGTCCGGGAGACCTTGTCGACCTGCACGAACCCGGAATCGGTCAGCGACACGCCCGACTCGACAAGATTCATGCCATCGGTGTTCGGCAGCGAGCCGACCGCGAGCAGCGCGTGCGATCCCTCGACCTGCCGACCGTCGGTCAGTGTCACCACGACCCCGTCGCCCTGCCGCCGGACCGACTCCGCCCGGGACTTGCTCAGCACGGTCAGGCCGCGCCGCTTGAACACGTCCTCCAGGACGGCCGCGGCATCCGCGTCCTCCCCGGGCAGCACCCGGTCCCGGGAGGACACCAGGACGACGTCGCTGCCGAGCGCGTCGTACGCGCTGGCGAACTCGGCGCCGGTGACACCGGACCCGATCACGATCAGCCGCTCCGGCAGCTCCTCGAGCTCGTAGACCTGCTCCCAGGTGAGGATCCGCTCGCCGTCCGGCTCCGAGCCCTTGAGGATGCGAGGCCTTGCCCCGGTGGCGATCAGCACCACGTCGGCGTCCAGCCGCTCCTCGCCGGCCGCCCCGTCGACGACCACCGTCTCGGGGCCGTCGAGCCGGCCGCGGCCGGCGATCACCCGGACCTTGTCGGACGCGAGCCGGCGCTCGATCCCCTCGCCCTGGGCGGCGGCCAGCGCCTTCACCCGTTTGTTGACGACGGAGAGATCGACACGCACGGAGTTGGCCGGATCGTCGTCGCCGTCATCGAGCCGGACGCCGAGCTCGCCGGCCTCCTCGACCTCGGTCATCACCTCCGCGGTGGCGATCAGGGTCTTGCTCGGCACCGCGTCCGTACGCACGCCGGAACCGCCGATCCCGTCCGAATCGACGACTGTCACCTCCGCCCCTAACTGGGCGGCCGCACTCGCCGCTTCGTACCCACCTGGACCGCCTCCGATGATCACAACTCGCGCCACGGGAGGCCATTGTTCCGTATCCTCTGTTCCCGTGACTCTGTACGCCGCGTTTGCGTCGAATCTGGACCCGAATTTGATGGCCGAGCGGTGCCCGTACTCGCCCCTGCGCGGGACCGGCTGGATCACCGGCTGGCGACTCACCTTCGGCGGCGAGGAGCTCGGCTGGGAAGGTGCGATGGCGACCGTCGTCGAGGATCCCGCCGATGCCGCCAACCAGGTGTTCGTGGCGCTCTACGACATCCACCCCAAGGACGTCGAGCGGCTGGACGAGTGGGAGGCCATCGACCAGGGCGTCTACCGGAAGATCCAGGTCCGGGTGCAGACCCTGGACGGCGAGCAGCTGGCCTGGATGTACGTGCTGAACGCGTACGAGGGCGGCCTGCCCTCGGCCCGCTACCTCGGCATTCTGGCCGAGGCCGCGGAGGCGGCCGGCGCCCCCGACGACTATGTGGCGGACCTTCGGTCCAGGCCCTGTCAGTCGTCGGGTCATTAGAGTGCCCATGTGACAGACGATCTGAAGGCCGTCGCCGAGGCGTGGCTGAGCGAGGACCCCGACCCGGACACGCGCGCCGAGCTGACCCAGCTCCTCGATGCCGGGGACACCGCCGAACTGGCCGACCGCTTCTCCGGCACCCTGGAGTTCGGTACAGCGGGTCTGCGCGGAGCCGTCGGCGCCGGGCCGAACCGGATGAACCGGGTCGTGGTGATCCGGGCCGCCGCCGGCCTGGCCGCGTACCTGAAGGCGAAGGGCCGGACCGACGGCCCGGTCCTGATCGGGTATGACGCGCGCCACAAGTCCGACATCTTCGCCCAGGACACCGCCGCGGTGATGCGTGGCGCCGGGCTGGACGCCGT
>DASSDE010000708.1:0-6508 GCA_035697365.1 Kribbella sp.
GGCTGGACGTGTACACGTCGCGGTACGGCGTACTGATCGCGACCGACCCGAGCTCGACGGGCGTGTCGCCGGTATTGCGCAGCTCGTACGTCTCCGTCCACTGCTCGCCGAACCGGCGGCCGACGCGCAACTCGAGATCGCTGAACCGGTACATCAAGTCGATCCCGCTGCTGCGCCAGCGCGTGAACGCCGGAGCGTCGAACCGGAACGCGCCACGGTCGGAGATCACGAACCCCTTGCCCCACGCGTGCAGGACGTCGTGAACGGCGCTGTCCTCGAGCAGCACCCGGCGACCGTCCGGATGCAGGACCTGCGCGACCGCTCCGTCGTCGAAAAGCTGGACGCTCCCGGGACCGAAGTCAAAACTTTCCACGATGCGCCAACCTATCGATGTCGAGAACCCGCCGGCAGCTCCGTCCCCCTGATGAGAACGCACCTCCTGAGATGGGAAGCCGAGATGAACCAGCAGCAGATCGCCGAGACCCTCGCCAAGCCGTACGCCCAGCAGTTGCTGAACGGCCCCGAGCCGGCCCGCTTCGCCTACGACGGCCTCGACGGAGACCCACGGGTGATCCCGATCGGGTTCTGGCTCGAGGACGGCAAGATCCTGATCGCCACCGTGCCGAAGTCCGCCAAGGTCGCCGCGCTCCGCAAGAACCCGAAGGTCGCGCTCACCATCGACACCGGCGCGTTCCCACCCAAGGTGCTGCTGCTCCGCGGCACCGCGTCGGTCGAGCTGGTCCCGGGAGTCCCGGAGGGCTACCTGATCGCCGGCCACAAGGTCATGACCGACGAGCAGTACCCGGACTGGGAGGCGGGCGTGAGAGGTCTGTACGACGAGATGATCGTCATCACGATCACGCTCACGTGGGCCAAGCTCCTCGACTTCGAGACCACCATCCCGAAGGCCGTCGAGGACCTGATTGCGGCGAAGTCTCTGTAGGAGTTCGCCGCGTTGGCTCTGTCAGCGCGCTGCGTCAGCGGGGAGTTGGGGTGCTGGGGTGGCGGTGTGTGGCTTGTAGGGCTGTTGCGGCGCCTCGGACTGCGGCGGTGTGGGGAGCGGGAGCGGGGCAGGCGGTGGCACCTAGACGGTCGCTGAGTTTGTAGGTGATCTCTGGTCGGAGGGCGCCGCCGCCGACGAGCAGGACGCCGCGGTCCAAGGCGTCGACCAGCTGCGGCCCGTACGGACCGCGCAGCAGTTCGAGGATCGTGTCGGCGACCACCTCGACGATGGGCAGGACGGTCCGTGCGTCGTCCAGGCCGAGCGGAATCCGGCGGGCCTCGACGACGCAACCTCCGCCGAGTAGCGCGATCTCTGTCAGTTGGGCGCCGAAGTCGACGACGAGCAGCGGTTCGGTGACGTCTGCCCGGGCACCGAACGCGGCCGCCTTCACGGCATCGATCAGGACGACCGTCGGCACTCCGAGCGCGTGCAGCACCGCGCGGATCTCGTCCCGGTGCGCGTCGTCGCACAACACCGGCGTGGTCACCACCGCCGTCCGCGCACCAATCGGCCGCGCACCAATCGGCTGCGCACCGCGTAGCAGCTCCGGCTCACGGCTTGCGACGGCTGCGCCGACGAGCGTTCGCACCCCTTCCCGATCGAGCACCTTCCCTCGTGACACCAGGCCACGCCTGGTCCTGGTATCGACCACCAACCGGCCGGCCGGCGTCCACACGCGGGTACGGGCGCTGCCGAGATCGATCGCCACACCGCGCGGCTGCTTCACCGGTCCGTCTCCTGGAGGCGGTGGCACTCCGCGCAGTACAGGCATTGCGGGCAGATCCGCAGCCGGGACAGCGCGATCGGCCGGCGGCAGGCGCGGCACTGGCCGTAGTGGCCGGTATGCATCCGATCCAGCGCGGCCTCGACATCGGCAAGCACCGTCCGCGCAGCCGCCACGAGGTGATCGCGTACCTCCACCTGCACGTCCGCATCCAAGGCCGCCTGTGGTGACGGGCGGTGCAGGGTGGCCAGTTGTTGCCGGCGGAAGGTGCGCTGTTCGAGCAGGGCTGCTCGGAGGATGGCGAGCTGGGTCGGGGAGAGTTCGCGGCGCGGTGCGAGCCGCTTCGTGGCCATGGGACTACATCGACTGCTGCTGGCAGCGGACGCAGTACCGGACGTACGGGAGGATCTCCAGCCGGCCGCGCGGGATGTGGGCCTTGCAGCCGCTGCAGACGCCGTACGTTCCGTCCGAGACGCGCTCGACCGCGGCGTCGATCTCTTTGAGAACCAGGCGGATCGCGGTGGTCTGCGCGGTCACCAGGTCTTCGTTGGAGTTCGGCTTGTCGGCTTCCATCGCGTTCAGCTGCGCCAGCCGGGTGCTCCGCTCGTGGTCCAGTTGCTGCAGGATCTGCGGGTTCATGCCCCCACCATGGCCGGTGCCGCAACGGTTTCCTATCGGGACCAACACCCATCTTGCGCGGGTCCGAAGACGCACGGACTGCCATAGTGGCGGGATCATCGATCTCGAGAGGAGCGTGCCAGCGGTGTCGTTGTTCTGGCGGATCTTCGCGCTCAACGCCGTCGTGCTGGGGGCCGCGACCGCGTTGCTGCTGTGGGCGCCGGTGACCGTGTCGGTGCCGGTGCTGTTCACCGAGGCGGCCGTGCTGGTCGGCGGTCTCGCGGTGATGCTGGTCGCGAACGCGGTGCTGCTGCGGGTCGGCCTCGCACCGCTGGCCCGCCTGAACCGGCGGATGTCGACGGTCGACGTACTGCGGCCGGGGCAGCGGCTGCCGGTGCGCGGGCACGGCGGCGTACCGGATCTGCTACGGGCGTTCAACGACATGCTCGATCGGTTGGAGCAGGAGCGAGCGACCAGCGCGGCGCGCGCGTTGTCGGCGCAGGAGTCCGAGCGGCGGCGGATCGCGCGGGAGTTGCACGACGAGGTCGGGCAGACGCTGACCGCCGTACTGATGGATCTCAAGCGGGCGGGCGATCGCGCACCGGATCCGGAGCTGCGCGACGAGCTGGCGCAGGCGCAGGAGACCGCGCGGGCGAGTCTCGACGAGGTACGGCGGCTCGCGCACCGGTTGCGGCCGGGCGTCCTGGAGGATCTCGGGCTGACCAGTGCGCTGACCGCGCTGGCGGACGAGGTCGCCGATCACACCGGGCTGGAGATCCGGCGGCGGTTCGACGGCGGGCTGGTGCTGGACGAGCAGACCGAGCTGGTGCTGTACCGGGTGGCGCAGGAGAGTCTCACGAATGTCGCGCGGCATGCCGGGGCGACGCGGATCGAGCTGTCGCTGGTCCGGGAGGGGGCGGCGGTCGTACTGCGGATCGCGGACGACGGGCGCGGCGTGGGACCGGCCCACGAAGGCGCCGGCATCCGCGGCATGCGCGAACGCGCCCTGCTGATCGGCGCCCACCTGGAGGTCGGAGACGCTCCACGGGCCGGCACCCAGATCACGCTCAGGATCCCTGAAACGGGAGCGGGTGAAGGGTTGTGACGCGGATCTTGCTGGCCGACGACCATGCGTTGGTACGGCGCGGGGTGCGGCTGATCCTGGAAGGCGAGCCGGATCTGCAGGTGGTGGCGGAGGCGTCGGACGGGAGCGAGGCGGTCGCGATCTGCCGGCGGGAACCGGTCGACCTGGCGATCCTCGACATCGCGATGCCGCGGATGACCGGGCTGCAGGCGGCTCGCGAACTGTCGGCGGTCGCGCCCGACGTCCGGGTGCTGATGCTGACCATGTACGACAACGAGCAGTACTTCTTCCAGGCGCTGAAGGCCGGCGCATCCGGGTACGTTCTGAAGTCGGTGCTCGACCGCGACCTGGTGGAGGCCTGCCGGGCGACGATGCGCGGCGAGCCGTTCCTGTACCCGGGCGCGATGACCCGCCTGGTCCGCACCTACCTGGACCGCATCCGGCAGGGCGCGGACCTCCCCCAGCGGATCCTCACCGTCCGCGAGGAGGAGATCCTCAAGCTGGTTGCCGAGGGCAACTCCTCGAAGGAGATCGCCGAACTGCTCGTGATCAGCGTCAAGACGGTCGAACGGCACCGCTCGAACATCCTCGCCAAGCTCGGCCTCCGGGACCGTCTGGACCTGACCCGGTACGCGATCCGCGCCGGCCTGCTCGAACCCTGACGGCGGTCTACGCACCCAAGTACGGCAGAATGGTATGCCAAACAGCGGAGGGGTCGATGGTGCAGAGTCGGGAGTCCGAGACCGAGCGGGTCACGCGGCAGCTACGCGACGAGATCCTCGACGGCGTCCGCGCGCCCGGCGAACGACTGGTCGAGCGTGAGTTGGCCGCTGCCCTGGACGTCAGCCGCGTGCCCGTCCGCGAGGCGCTCAAGGCGCTGGTCGGTGAAGGGCTCGTGACGCTCCGGCCGCGGTCATGGGCGGTCGTGCGGACGTTCACCGACTCCGACATCGCCGACCTGACCGAGGTGCGGACCGCGTTCGAGCCGCTGACCTTCCGCCTCGCCGCCGAACGGCGTACCAGGGAAGGGCTCGATCGATTGCGGGCAACGCTCGACGAGCATCTCGCGGCCGCCCGCGCCGGCAACGCCGTGGTGGCGCGACGGAAGGCGGCCGACTTCCACGAACTGGTCACGGAGCTCGCGTCGAACGAGCTGCTGATCGAGGTCGAGCGGCCGCTGCGCAGCCGGATGCGCTGGCTGCTGACCCAGCACGACGATCTGCTCGCGGTCGCCGATCAGCACAGCGAGTTGTTCAGCGCGATCGCCAACCGCGACGTCGAGCTGGCCGAACGGCTGGCCGGCGAGCACCTCACCCGCTCCCAGGACCTCTTCCGGAGCGCCCGCGCGACCGACTGACAGCGATTGGGGCGCCGCGGATTTTGGTATACCATTCGGAACCATGACCTCCTTGCTGCTGGCCGATGTGCGCCCCTGGGGCGGCGCCGCGGTCGACCTGACGATCGTCGACGGTGTGATCTCGGACGTGACCTCGGCCGGGACCGGTACGGCGGACGGGCAGCGGATCGAGGGGCGCGGGCTGCTGGCGTTGCCCGGGTTCGTGAATGCGCATGCCCACGTCGACAAGAGCTGGTGGGGTCAGCCGTGGGTCTCGTACGGCGGGCAGCCGACCACGCAGGGCCGGATCGCGCACGAGCGCGCCGAGCGGGACAAGTACAGCATCCCGAGCGTCGCCGGCGCGAAGGCCGTGCTGCGTGAGTTCCTCCGGCACGGCACGACAGCCACCCGCACCCATGTCGACGTGGACCTCGGGGTCGGGCTGCGCGGCATCGCCAGTGTGCTCGAGGCCGCCGCCGACCTGAACGGCGCGGTCGACGTGGAGATCGTCGCCTTCCCGCAGGACGGCGTCCTGCGGCGTCCCGGCGTGCTCGACCTGCTCGACAAGGCCGCGGCCGAGGGTGCGACCAGCATCGGCGGCCTGGACCCGGCGTCGATCGACCGCGACCCGGTCGGCCAACTGGACGCGCTGTTCGAGATCGCCGCCCGGCGCGGGGTCGGCATCGACATCCACCTGCACGACCGCGGCGATCTGGGCGCGTTCCAGTACGAGCTGATTGCCGAACGCACTCTGCAGACCGGGCTGCAGGGGAAGGTGAACGTATCGCACGGGTTCGCGCTCGGCGAGCTGTCCCCGACCCGGCGTACCGAGCTGGTCGATCAGCTCGGTACGGCCGGCATCTCCTGGACGACGGTCGCACCGCCGACCTCGGCTCCGCTGCCGTTCCGCGAGATGCGGCAGGCGGGCGTACCGATCGGCCTCGGCACCGACGGCATCCGCGACCTGTGGTCACCGTACGGCGATGGTGACCTGCTGCAGGTCGCGCGCGGATTCGCCCGGCTGCACGGGCTGCGGACGGACGAGGACCTGACCTACGCGGTCGAGCTGGCCACGACGTACGGCGCGGGTTTCGTGCACCGGGACAACCACGGCCTCACGCCGGGCGCCCGTGCGGACATCGTGCTGCTGGACGCCGAGAACGCGCCGGACGCACTGGTCCGGGCACCGCGTCGCGAGGTCGTCATCGCCGGCGGCCAGGTCGTCGTCCGCGACGGCGAGCTCCAGATTTGAGTACCACCACCATCGCCGGGCGGACCCTGAGCTCGCTGCGCGACAACCGGGCGTTCCGGCTGTTCTGGTTCTCGAACCTCTTCTTCTTCGGCGGTGTGTGGACGCAGACGCTCGTCCTCGGATGGCTTGCGTACGAGTCCACGCACTCGGACTTCCTGGTCGCGGTGTTCACCGCCGTACGGCTGGCGCCGCTGCTGCTCGGTCCGTTCGCGGGCGCGTTCGCGGACCGGCACAACCGGGTCCGGCTGCTGATCATCGCGGCGTCGTGGGCCCTGGTCGCGGTCAGCGCGGTGGCCACGCTGGCGTCGCTCGGCAAGGCGTCGTACTGGGTGCTGGTTGTCGGCGGGCTCGCGATCGGGCTCGCGCAGTCGCCGTCGCAGCCGGCCCGCGCGTCGCTGGTGATGGACCTCGTCGGCCGCCAGAACCTCAGCAACGCGAATGCGCTGAACTCGATGGCCCTGAACATGACGCAGGTGATCGGTCCCGCGCTC
>DASSDE010000709.1:0-8439 GCA_035697365.1 Kribbella sp.
CACGACGGCCGCTGGTACGGCGGCAACTACGGCTGGAACTGGCCGCACGGCGTGTACAGCGTCGGCTCGGCCGCCTGCGTCGCCGCGCTGAACGGCGTCGTACTGACCGGAGACCCGAAGCGGCTGGACTTCGCCCGGAACCTGCTGGACCACCTGTACGAACGGGGCATCAGCGGCGCCGTCGACGACACCGAGATGAGCATCCGGGACCGCTGGCAGGCGGAGCTCGGCGAGGACTGCGCCGATCCGACCCTGCTGATCCCGAACCGGCACAACGACGACGGGTGGTTCGACTACCAGCCGCCGCAGCTCGGACTGCCGACGTGGTTGTGGCAGGCCGCGTTCGAGACACCGGACCGCGACCGGCTGACCAAGCTCCGGGAGCGCAGCGGCTACGACTGGCGTACGGTCCGCGACTTCCGCAACAAGGAGGACGCCGGCCACGAGGCACCGTGGCTCGCCTACCTGGCCGGAGACAACCCCGGCTACCCCGAGGCGATGCTCGGCGTCGCGCTGTCGCAGGTGCAACGCCGGATGGATCTGATGGCCGTCGACACTGTCGACCCGGCCGACCTGAACATCCACCACTGGCAGCGGCACAACCCGGTCGCCACCGAGGCGCTGCTGCAGCTGACCACGGGCACGCCGCAACTGCTCTACAACGGCGGCCTGTTGCCGATGCGGATCCTGTACCTCGACGCGGACCGTGGACGCCCTGGACTGCCTCCGGACGTGGCCGCCCTGGTCGACACGGTCGAACCGGACCGTACCGGCCTGCAGCTGGTGAACCTGTCCGCGACGCAGACCCGCCGGGTGATCGTGCAGGCCGGGAGCTTCGGCACCGACCGCATCGACGAGGCAACCGTCTCCACGGCGTCGGGCGAGTACCCGGGCCCGTCCCCGGCGTACACGTCGACCCCGCGCACCCCCGGCAGCCGGACGGTCGTTGTCGACAGCAACAGACTCGAAGTGACGATGCCGCCGGGCCGGAAGATCCGGCTCGACCTGCGGCTGACTCCGAACACCTACCGCGCCGCCCATCTGGCGCCGGCCTGAACGACTGCCTGAATCAATTCCGAGGAGACATATGAGCAGCACGGAACAAGCTCCGGTGACACCGGTCTGGGAGCTGCCGGTGCGCGGCGAGAACCCGCCGCCATCGAACCCGGACCTGGTGTCGCGGTTGTCCGAGATCGGGTCGGCCACCGCCTGCGCCCGACTGCACAACCAGGGCATCCGCCGGACCTTCGTCGACGGTCCGACCAGCATGTTTCCCGGCAAGAAAATCGTCGGCCGCGCGCTGACGCTGCAGTTCATGCCGCAACGTGAAGACATCGCCGACGGCCAGTCCCAGGAGTACATCGAGCGCAGTACGGCGCTGTGGGCCGTGCTCGACGAGGTCCAGCCCGGCGACGTCCTGGTGGTCCAGGCCTACGGCAGCCACACCACCGGCTGCTTCGGCGACATGCTGGTCCGCTACTTCAAGCTCCGCGGCGGCGCCGGGATCGTCGTCGACGGCCGGATCCGCGACGTACCTCGAGTGGCAGAGCTCGACGTACCGATCTGGTCGACCGGAGCCACTCCCCACTACGCCTCCCAGTCCGAGCTGTTCCCGTGGGCGTACAACGTCCCGGTCGCGGTCGGCGGCGTGCTGGCACTGCCCGGTGACCTGGTGCTCGCCGACGACGACGGTGCGGTGGTCGTACCGCAGCGGCGCGCCGAGTCCGTCATCGCGGCGGCCGCGGAGCACGACGAGTGGGAGAAGTTCAGCCGGCGCCGCATCGACGAAGGCGCCCCCCTGCGTGACTACTACCCCCTGAATCAGAAGACCCGCCTCGAGTACGAGCGCTGGCGTAGCCAGAACGGCCACGCCGGCGACTGACCTCCCGAGAGAGGACCCCGCCCAACATGTCCAGAAGAACCAGGCGAACGACGTTCAGCGTCGTCGCCGGGGTGGTCGCTGCTGCCCTGGTGACGGTCGCGGCCGTCCAGTTCAACGCCCAGCCCGCAGGTGCCGCCGATTGCAAGACCTTCTGGGTCGCGACCGACGGCAACGACGCAGCCAAGGGAACCGAGAACAGCCCGTGGAAGACGGTCACCCGGGCCCGTGACGAGATCCGCAACAAGCACCTCAACGACCACCAGAACTGCGACATCACCGTCAACCTGAAGGCCGGCAACTACCCGGTCACGTCGAGCATCGACCTCGACCAGCAGGACTCCGGCAAGAACGGCCACCGGGTCATCTACCGCAGTGTCGACGGCCCCGGCAAGGCGAACCTGCAGGGCGCCGAGGAGCTCACCGGGTGGACGCCGTACAAGGACGGCATCTACAAGACGAGCTTCGACAAGTCCAAGCCGTTCTACACGCTGTTCGAGGACGGCAAGCGCGCCACCAACGCCCGCTACCCGAACCGCGCCACCCCCGACACGTGGGCGCCGTACATGACGTCGATCCTCTACGAAGAGGACAAGATGGACGTCCACAACTGGCTCTGGGGCAAGCCGGGCGACTGGGACCCGAGCTGGGACATGAGCCAGGCCTCGGTGACGATCTGGTCCGGCGGCTCGTGGTCGTGGTTCACCGACACGATTCCGCTGCTCGACACCAACTTCAAGAAGACCCAGACCACGCTGAAGTACTTCACCCGGTTCGCGATGGTGAACAGCCGCGGCGGTTCCCGGTACTACTTCCAGAACTCGCTGAGCTTCCTCGACCAGCCGGGGGAGTACTACGTCGACTTCAAGGGCGGCGAGGTCTACTACAAGCCGATGAACGGCTCCATGGACGGCGTCAAGGTGCTGCGGCCGACCGTGAAGACCGTCCTCAACCTGGCCGGCAAGTCGCCGCAGGACCGGCTGCACGACGTCACGTTCGACGGCCTCGGTGTGCAGTACTCCGACTTCGTCAGCTGGTACCGGGTCGGCTGGAACGCTCCTGGTGACTCGGGCTACGAGCACAAGTACCCGGAGTACGACCGGCAGATCGAGCTGCCCCGTGATCAGTTCGGCGCGATCACGCTGACCAACACCAGCAACATCGACCTGAGCCGAATGCACATCTCCGACACCGGCTACACAGGTGTCTTCATGCTGTACGCCAACGACCACACGAAGATCACCGACAGCCTGCTGGAGAACATCGGCAACGACGGGATCAAGGTCGAGGGCGGCTGGCCCGGCGAAGGCGATCTGACCAACCACCACACGTTCTCCAACCTGTTCATCGACCACGTCGGTGAGCTGGTGCCGGGTGACGCGGCCGGCATCGAGCTGATGACGACCGGCAGCAACACGGTGACGAACGTCGAGGTGAAGCACAGCGCCCGGTACGGCATCAGCCTGGAGTCGCGGCCGGAGGTCACGGACCCGGACCAGTACTCGTCGGGCAACACCTTCAAGTACATCAAGCTCGAGGAGATGGGCCTGGACAGCGGCGACATGGGTGCGTTCTACACCTACGGCGTCGACAACCAGGAGCCGCACCCGATCCAGAACAGCATCGACCAGATGGTGATCGGGGACGTCATCCCGGACCCGTCGATGCCGGACGCGGGTGGCACCCGGGGCGTGCACATGGACGCCGGCGGCTGCGGGTTCGCGATCAGCAACATCCAGGTCGGCAAGGTGACCGACCAGAAGTACCAGTCCTACCAGTGCAACACGGTCAGCAACGTCGACTGGGAGACCGGCTTCGACACGTCGAAGATGGAGTACGACAAGATCGGCGTGCTGCCGAGCTTCCCGTACGACGTGGCGGGGCGGTGATCGCGATGCCACGCTTCGCGGCAGGAGTACTGGCCGGCCTGGCCGTGCCCGCTTTGATCTTCGGCGGCGCAGCAGCGGCGCGTGCCGGCACCGGCGCGGCCACCGCGGCGGACGGCGCGTGCGCGGCGTTCTGGGTCTCGCCGACCGGGGACGACACGGCGCCGGGCACCGAACGCAAGCCTTGGAAGACGATCGAGCACGCTCGGGACATCATCCGGGCGCGCGGGCTGAACCAGCGGATGACCTGTGACCTGGACGTGAACCTCCGGGCCGGCACCTACCAGGTCGCCAAGACGATCGGCTTCGACGACCGCGACTCCGGGTCGAACGGCCACAAGATCGTGTATCGCAGTGCCGACGGCCCCGGGAAGGCCGAGCTCGAGGCCGCCCAGGAGGTGACCGGCTGGACGCCGTACAAGGACGGCATCTTCAAGGCGAAGGTCGACATCGACCAGCCCTTCTACACCCTGTACGTCGACGGGGCGCGGGCCACCACCGCCCGGTACCCGAACCGGCGGTCGGACGAGGCGTGGGCGCCGTACCTGACGTCGGTCCTGATCGAGCCGGAGAAGGAGGCCCTCCGCGACCAGGTGGGCTTCAACGAGGGCGACTGGAACGAGACCTGGAACCTCGGCAGCTACACGGACTGGCCGGCGCAGCTGATGATCTGGTCGGGTGGCTCCTGGAGCTGGTTCACCGACACGGTGCCGATCAAGAACCCGGACTGGAAGGACAACAAGGTCACCCTGGACTACTGGACCAGGTACGCCGAGATGAACTCGCGGTCCGGTTCGCGGTACTTCGTCCAGAACTCGCTGGACCTGCTCGACGCCGAGGGCGAGTACTACCTCGACTACGACAACAAGGAGCTGTACTACAAGCCGGCCGGCGGCACGATGGACGGCAAGCGGGTGCTGCGGCCGACGCAGACCCAGGTGCTGTCGCTGGCCGGGGTGTCGCCCACGCGCCGGCTGCACGACATCGCGTTCGACGGTCTCGCGATCGCGGATACCGACTTCATGCAGTGGTACCGCGCCGGCTGGATCAGCGCCGGCGACTCGGGCGAGAAGCACAAGTACCCGGAGTACGACCGGCAGATCGAGATGCCACGCAACCGCTACGGCACGGTCACGCTGACCAACACCCGCAACGTCGAGCTGACGGGCCTGCATCTGCACGACACCGGGTACCACGGTGTCTACCTGCTGTCGGCCAACGACCACGTCACGATCAAGGACAGCCTGCTGCAGAACATCGGCGGCGACGGCATCAAGGTCGAGGGCCCGTACCCGGGTGAGGGCGACGTCGCGAACCACAACACATTCACCAACCTGTACATCGACCACATCGGTGAGCTGGTACCGGGCGATGCGGCCGGGATCGAGCTGATGGACACCGGGAGCAACACGGTCTCGCACATCGTCGTGAAGCACAGCGCACGGTACGGCATCAGCCTCGAGGGACGGCCCGAGGTGAAGGACGGCGACGGTTACGCACTGAACAACGAGTTCTCCTACATCCGGCTGGAGGAGACCGGCCTGGACAGCGGCGACATGGGTGCGTTCTACACCTACGGTGTCGACAACCAGGAGCCGCACCCGATCCAGAACACCGTGAGGCAGATGGTGATCACCGACGTGATCCCGGACGCCTCGATGCCGGACAGCGGTACCCGGGGCGTGCACATGGACTCCGGCGGCTGCGGCTTCAGCTTCTCCGACATCGAGGTCGGCACGGTCACCGACGACAAGTACCAGTCGTACCAGTGCAATGACGTCAGCAACGCGAACTGGGCGGCCGGGTTCGACGCGTCGAAGATGGAGTACGACAAGATCGGCGTGCTGCCGACCTTCCCGTACCCGGTGGAAGGGCGGTGAGCTGAGCATGTCGACACGTTCAGGAATGCTTATCGGCCTGGCGGTCGGTCTGCTGGTGCCGGCGGCGGTTCTCGGCGGCTCTGCCGTGCGAGCCGCCGCGACGTCGCCCGAGGACTGTGGTTCGTACTGGGTTTCGCCAGGCGGGAACGACTCCGGGCCCGGGTCCGAGCGGAAGCCGTGGAAGTCGGTGCAGCATGCCCGCGACACGCTGCGGATCCGCGGGCATGCCGCGGGTTGTACGCCGGTGGTAAATCTGAAGGCCGGCACCTACCAGGTGGACAAGACGATCACCTTTGACGCGCGCGACTCCAACGTCACCTATCGCAGCGTGGACGGGCCGGGTAAGGCCGTCCTCGAGGCGGGGCAGGAGGTCACCGGCTGGACGCCGTACAAGGACGGCATCTTCAAGGCGCCGGTCGATGTCAGCCAGCCGTTCTACAGCCTGTACGCGGAAGGCAAGCGGGCCACGACGGCGCGCTATCCGAACAAGGAGTCCGACGACAAGTGGGCGCCGTACCTGAGGTCGACCCTTTTCGACTCGACCAAGGAAGCGGTGCACGACCAGCTCGGGTTCAACACCGGCGACATCGACCCGTCCTGGGACCTGCGACTCGGCACCGACTGGCCGGCGCAGGTGACGGTCTGGTCGGGCGGCTCGTGGTCGTGGTTCACCGACACGATCCCGATGTTCGACATCAACTTCACCAAGAAGCGGACCACGCTGGTCTACCCGGCGCGGTACGGCTTCATCAACTCCGGCGGCGGCTCCCGGTACTACGTGCAGAACTCGCTGAGCCTGCTCGACCAGGCCGGTGAGTACTACCTGGACTACCCGGCGAAGACCCTGTACTACAAGCCGTCCGGCGGCACGATGGACGGTCTGAAGGTCTACCGGCCGACGCAGACCCAGGTGATCTCGATCGAGGGTGCATCCGCGAACCAGCGGGTGGAGAACCTGACCCTCGACGGCCTGACGATCCAGCACACCGACTTCATGGACTGGTACCGGTACGGCTGGAACGGGACGGGCGACTCGGGCATCAAGCACAAGTACCCGAAGTACGACACCCAGATGGAGATGCCGCGCAACCAGTGGGGTGCGATCACGCTCACCAACACCCGTGGCGTGAAGCTGACCAGGCTGCACCTGCAACAGACCGGCTTCACCGCGATCGAGCTGCTGTTCGCGAACGAGAAGACCACGGTCTCGGACAGTCTGCTCGAGCACATCGGCAACGACGGCATCAAGGTCGAGGGCGGCTATCCCGGTGAGGGCGACGTTGCCCATGGCAACACCTTCACCAACAACTACATCCACCACATCGGCGAGCTGGTGCCCGGTGACTCGGCCGGCGTCGAGATCATGAACAGCGGCCACAACGAGATCAGCCACACCGTCGTCGAACACGGCGCCCGGTACGGCATCAGCATCGAGTCCCGCCCGGAGATCCCGAACGCGGACAACTACACCAGCGGCAACACGGTCTCGTACGTCCGGCTGTCGCATCTCGCGCAGGACAGCGGCGACACCGGTCCGTTCTACGCCTACGGCGTCCGCAACCAGCCGCCGTACAGGCCGGACGCGAAGGTCTCGCAGATGATCATCGACGACGCGAACGCCGACCCGTCGATGCCGGACTCCAAGCCGTACGGGGTGCACATGGACTTCGGCGGCTGTGCGTTCGCGTTCTCGGACATCAAGGTGACCAACACCGAGAGCGACCCGTACCACGGGCCGTCGGCCGGACCGTGCGACACGTTCTCGAACGTGAGCTGGGAGGCCGGGTTCGACGATTCCAAGCTGCAGTACGACCAGATCGGCGTACTGCCGTCCTTCCCCTACGAGAAGCCCTGAGGGTTCTGAGAGTTTCATGGATACAGAGAGGTTCAAGGGCAGGGTCGCGCTGATCACCGGAGGTGCCTCCGGGATCGGCGCGGCCACCGCCCGCCGGATCGCCGCCGAGGGCGGTACCGTCGTGGTCTGTGATCGAGACGGCGCCGCGGCCGGCAAGGTTGCCGCCGGGATCGGTGGTCGTTCCTTCGCGCTGGACGTCACGGACCTGGACCGGACGCTGGCGGTGGTCGGCGCGCTGGAACGGGTCGACGTACTGGTCAGCGCGGCCGGGGTCGACGTCTGCGACACGGTGCCGAACACGACGCCGGAGCAGTGGCGGACGATCCTCGACGTCGACCTGACCGGCGTCTACAACTCCTGTCGGGCCGTCCTGCCGCGGTTCGCCGCGCAGGGCCGCGGCGCGATCGTCACGATCTCGTCGGCGATCGGCACAGTGGGGGAGCGGAACAGGTCCGCGTACTGCGCGGCGAAGGCCGGCGTGGAGAACCTGACCCGCGCGATGGCCCTCGACCACGGTCCGGACGGGGTCCGCGCGAACTGCGTGGCCCCCGGCCTGATCGACACACCGCTGATCCGTGGCGGCAAGGTCGGCGGCGAGAACAATCCGGACGCGATGCAGGCGATGGTCGACCGGCACCATGCGCTCGGCCGGATCGGTCAGCCGGCCGAGGTGGCGGCGGCGATCGCCTTCCTGGCCAGCGACGACGCGTCGTTCATCACCGGCGCGGTCCTGCCGGTCGACGCGGGCTGGACGGCGCAATGAACATCCTGGGCGGTTACCGGGTCCTCGACCTGTCGGTGGCGATGGCCGGCCCGCTGGCCGCGATGCGGCTCGGCGACCTCGGCGCGGACGTGGTCAAGGTCGAGCCGGTGACCGGTGAATGGCAGCGGCACACGTCCGCGGGCGGTGCCGTCGGCAACGAGGTCAACGCGTCGTTC
>DASSDE010000710.1:0-9331 GCA_035697365.1 Kribbella sp.
ACCTTGCCCGTGACGATCGCCGGCGTGGTCAGCCCGCTGGTCTCGACCCGGATGTTCACCGCGCCGTCGAACGACGCGTCGCCGCGGCCAACCACCTTGCTGGACAGCACCTTGCTCGCCACCGGCACGGTGATCTGGGAGGCGGACGGCGGCGCGGTCTTCGCGGCCGCGTCCTCCGGTGAACTGATCCGGCTGCCCGCGACCACTCCGATCCCGAGCGACGCCACCGCGACTCCGGCGACGCTGACGAGCACCCTGCGACGGGACTTGGGCGAAGCGGTCACCGGTTCGCCGTCTCGTCGCGGTACGCCTCGAGCTCGGCCTTGTGCTGCTCGACGAACTCCTTCTCCTGCTCGTACTGCACCTTCTTGTACGCGTCGTCGTACCCGTTGGCCTTGCACTTCTGGTCGGCGACTGCAAGGGCGATCTCCGACTTGCGCAGCTCCGACAGCTTCGCCGCGTCCACCTTGTCGAACGAGGGCGGGCCGGTGACCGTCTTCATCGGTTGGCCCTTGGCCGGCGGCTTGTTCCCGGTCAGCTCGTCGAGCTGCTTCTGGATCTGCTCGCGGGCGTCGGCGACCTTCTTGAGGCCGGTATGCCCCGCGTCGGCCATGCAGTCCGTCCAGGCGGTGGTCGCGTCCACGACGCGCTGGTCGGTATCGATCCGCTTCTGCAGCGCCTGGATGTCCTTGAACAGGCTGTCGAACTTCTTGAAGTCGACCTTCCCGCGCGCGTCGCCGTACACCTCCTTGACGGCCTTGCCGCGGCAGCCGAGGTCGGGTCCGCCGCTGGTGCTCGGACCGCCGTCGTCGCCGCCCTGGATCACGACCGCGCCGTTGCCGGTCGCGTTCGGCCCGTTCAGCGCCTTGTCGTACGCCTTCTGCGCGGCCGGCGAGAGCGCCTTGCGGATCTTGGTGTTCGGGTTCGAGTCCTCATCGCCGGTCTTGGACCAGTCGATCGTGCTGATCCCGTACCCGTACTGCTCGGCGAACTTGTCCGGCGGCAGGTTGAACGCGTCGCTGAACTTGCCCTTCGCGGACTGCTCCGGCGGTACGGCGACGTACTCGAAGCCGGCGTCCTTCATGCACGCGACCGTGGCGTCCTCGACCTTGCGCTGCTTGGCGAGGTCCTCCTCGCTCGGCTGCTGCGCGCCGCCGGCCCGGGTCGCGATCCGGATCGCGCCGCCGCCGGACGAACTGACGAAACCGTCGCCCATGTACTCCGCGAGCGGGCTCTTGTCGCTCTTCTGGTCGGACGCGACCGGCGCCTTGTCGTTCCCACAGCCGGTCAGCGCGAGGACCGCCAGCACGGCGAGTGCAGTTTTCGTCTTCATGGCGGTCGAGCCTGAGCGCCCGGCGATGAAGAACCTGTGAAGGACCGGTTTGCACCCGATGCTCTCAGCCGATCTTCATCGGATTCTCATCAACATCCGGGACATTGAGCGGTATGCCAGCGCGGATCTTGGTCGCCGAAGACGACCTCAAGCAGGCGGAGCTGATCCGGCGGTACCTCGAACGGGAAGGGCACCTCACCGTCGTCGTGCACGACGGGCGGGAGGCCATCGACGAGGCCCGCCGGCGCAGCCCGGACCTGCTGGTGCTCGACGTGATGATGCCCAAGGTCGACGGGCTCGACGTCTGCCGGGTGCTGCGGGCCGACGGTTCCAACGGCATGGACGTACCGATCATCATGCTGACGGCCCGTTCCACCGAGGACGACCTGCTGCTCGGGCTGGATCTGGGCGCCGACGACTACCTGACCAAGCCGTACAACCCGCGCGAGCTGGTCGCCCGCGTGCGTACGGTGCTGCGCCGTACGAGGATCAGGTCCGAGGGCGAGGTGTACCGGATCGGTGAGCTGGAGATCGACCCGAGCCGGCACGAGGTCCGGCTGACCGGGAAGCTCGTCGACCTGACGCCGGCCGAGTTCAAGATCCTCGCCTGTCTGGCGGCCTCGCCGGGGCGGGCGTTCTCCCGGCAGCAGCTGCTCGAGCACGCGTTCGGCTTCGACCACTACGTGTTCGACCGGACCGTCGACGTCCACGTGATGAATCTGCGGAAGAAGATCGAGCCGGCGCCCGGCGCTCCCGCGTACCTGAAGACCGTGTACGGCGTGGGCTACAAGCTGGCCGAGGTGAGCCATGCGTCGTAGCGTGCTGATCCGCTTCCTCGGCCTGTCGCTCGCCGTCGCGCTCGGCGCCGTGATCGCGACCGCGCTGATCGCGACGTACAGCACCTCGGAGAAGCTGCAGGGCGAGATCGACGCCAACACCGGACAATTGCAGGTGGACGGCGAGATCTACGGCGAGTTGTCGAAGTACGCTTCGGACCACACGAGCTGGTCGGGCGTGGACAAACTGGTGCACGACCTGGCCGACAAGCTCGGCCGCCGGATCGCCGTGACTGCCGAGGACGGCACGCTGATCGCGGACTCGGCGCGCCGGCTCGGTGCCGCACCCGAACTCCCGACGGTGCCTGCGGCAACGATCGACGTACGCACCGCCGGCGTGCCGAAGCTGGCCGGCGTCTCGAGCGCGACGAACGTCTACACGGCGCGGAAGACGGTCGCCGGCGATGCGGGCAGTGGATTCATCGCGACCGCGTCGGCCGCCCCACCGTTCGTCACCTTCCCCGACTGGGGAATGACCGCCCAGGAGCGGCAGGAGAAGGAACGCTTGGCCAAGCAGGCGGTCGCCTGTTACGAGGCCAAAGGCCGGCCGGCGAGCGTCCGGCTGTCCGGCGAGAACGGCCCGCAGGTGATGATCGAGTCGACGCAGGCGGTCGCCGGGATCCGGGTGATGGAGACGTCCGGCGGCACCGCCGAGAAGGACAGCTGCACCCCCGCGGGACTTTATGCGCCGAGCGCCAAGGCCAAGATCGTCAACGACGACGAGGTCCGGCGCGCGACGGCCTGCCTGGACACGGCGCACCTGCTCTACCAGGTCAACGACTTGCAAGGCGTGAAGGTGGTCGAGCCGAAGAACAAGGGTGACTTCACGGACAAGTTCATCGACTGCACGAGTCAGGCCCGCGTGCAGGCGTTGACACCGTACGTCGCCCCGCCGGCGCAGCTGTATCTCGGGGCGAAGAGCACGTTCAACGTGTTCTCGGGCGAAGGGTTGTTGCGTACGGCAGCGACTGCGCTCGGCGTGGTACTGATCGCGGCGCTGGTGATGCTCTTCGCCGGCCGACGGTTGGTACGGCCCATCGTCGCGCTGACCGGGGCAGCCCAACGGATGCGGAACGGGGACCATGCGGCGCGTGTACCGGTGAGCGGGAAGGACGAGGTGGCCCGGCTGGGGCACGCGTTCAACGACATGGCGGAAGCGATTCAGCGGCACGACTTCCAGCGCAAGGCGATGGTGAGTGACGTCGCCCATGAACTGCGGACTCCGCTCGCGAACATCAAGGGATACCTGGTCGCATCCGAGGACGGAGTCGTACCGCTCGACGGTGCGCTCGTCACCTCGTTGCTGGAGGAGACCGGGCTGCTCGAGCACCTGGTCGCTGACCTGCAGGATCTCGCGCTCGCGGACGCCGGCATGCTCCGCCTGCACCCGGCCCCTCGTGACCTGACCGAACTGGCGCAACAGGTCGTGCTCGCCCATCAACCCGCAGCGGAAGCCGCCTCGCTCACTCTCACCTCCACGGCTCCGGGGCCCGCACCAGCGGTGGTCGACAGCGCGCGCATCCGGCAAGCCCTGGGCAACCTGGTCTCGAACGCCATCCGGTACACGCCGCCCGGAGGCCGGGTGATCGTCGGCGTACGGGCTGTGGACAACGGCTACAACCTGACCGTCACCGACAACGGGACCGGCATCGCGGAGGAGCATCTGCCCCACCTGTTCGACCGCTTCTACCGCGCCGATGTGTCCCGCGCGCGTACGACCGGCGGCAGCGGTCTGGGCCTGGCAATCACCAAACACCTGACCGAAGCCCACCACGGCCACATCAAGGTCACGAGCCAACTCGGCTCCGGCTCAACCTTCACCATCTGGCTCCCTGCCACTGCCAAACTGTCCGAGTGACCCAGCCCCCAAACTCCCCCGGTCCGTACAACCCCCGGAACAACGGCTGGCCACAACAGCCCAACTCCACAGGCCCAGGACAGCCGCCGTACGGTGCACCCGGTCCACAGCAAAGCCCGTACGGTGCACCCGGCCCAGGGCAGGCGCCCTACGGCGGGAGCGGGTACGGACCAACCGGGCCTGTGTACGGACCGACCGGGCCGGTGTTCGGGCCCGGCGGACCGGCTGGCGGCCCGGGATATGGGCCCGGATATGTGGGGAGGCGCCCGCGGCGGGCGGGGTTGTATGCCGTCGTCGCGGTCGGTGTCGCCCTGGTGCTTGGTGTCGTGGGGGTTCTCGTCGCGACGCTCACCGGTGGCGACGACAACCAGAGCGGCCCGACCCAACCAGCGACAGTTCCACCCCCGCCCAGCGCGTCATCGGACCCCAACTCGCTGCCCAGCTCAGCACCCACTTCATCGACGGCACCGCCGGCACAGTCGGCGCCGAGGCTGACCGAGGCGACGGCGCTCGCGACGAAGTTCCTCGGGTACGTGAACGCGAGCGACCAGCCGCACGCGCTGGCGCTCGGCTGCGAGGACAGCCGGAAGATCCTCGCTGGCCTGCTCGTATTCATGATCGACCCGCCGACCAAGCTGACGATCAGCGGACAGCCTGTCACCGCGCAGACGTACTACCGCAAGATCTCGGTCCCGTTCTCCGGCACCACCAAAGGCCCCGTCCCGCGGACCGGTACCGTCGACATCATGGACAAACCGTCGACCCCACTCTGCGTACGCCTCACGACGTTCCGCTGAGCGGCGCGACCATGGCTGCGCGCAAGGCCCGGCTCGCCGACGTACACGAGATCGCGTCGGCGATGCCGCACGTCACCAAGTGGGAGCGCGACGACGGCACTGACCGGCCGGTGTACCAGGTCGGCGGCAAGTCGTTCGTCTTCTTCCGCACCGCTCGCCCGGACGCCGTGGATCCGGTCACCGGCGAGAAGTACGACGACGTGATCATGATCTGGGTCGAGTCCGAAGCCGAGAAGCTGGCGCTGCTCTCCGACGACTCCACCCCGTTCTTCACCACCCCGCACTTCGACGGCCACCCGTCCGTCCTGCTCCGCGCCCGCGACCTCCCCACCCTCACCAAACAAGAACTAACCGAACTAATCCAAGAAGCCTGGCTCTCCCGAGCCTCCCCCCGCCGAGCCACCACCTGGCTGTCCGAGAACCGCCTGGCCTGAACTACTCCCCGTTCGTGTAGAAATCTGCCAATCGCTGCACCGCCTGAGCCTTCGTCATGGCGCGTACCTCGCTCTCGGGAAGGTGCGCTTCGGCGACCAGCGTCCGCACGACGCCTGCGGGAATGGCCTCGACCGGAGCCTGCGGACCCTGGCGGTCGGGAACCACCTTGTCCTCGACACAGGTCCAGAACTCCTGCGCGGTGACGGCGAGCTGGTCACGGAGGACGTGCGCCCAGATGGACGGGCCGTAGTCGGTGCGGTCGACCGGATGACTGATCCGGGTGTACAGGATGCGTCCGTCGGGCAGCACCAGCTCGAAGTTGACGTGATGCGTTCCGCGCCGGCCGGTCACGCGGCAACGCTCCGTCCACCCCTCGATGAGGCAGAAGTTCTGGTGATCGGTCCGGGTCGCCGGTCGGCGTTGCTCACTCACGAGATCCCTCAGGCCAGCAGCCACGCGTGGAGCTGCTCGTCCGACGACAGCGCGACGATTTGCACCAAGCCCCAGTTTTCGGCGTGATTGGGCGCCAAGCGCAGGTGATCGACCCATTCCTCGGCGTACTGGCGGAGGGCGTCGACCATCTCGTCGGCCGCTTCGTCGAGAGTGGCGCCGTCCGCAGCCACCGGCAGCCCGGGAAGCATGATCGACCAGCCGTCGTTCTCGGCAACCACCTGAGCGCCTGACGGGCGAACGCCCGCGAGAAAGTGCAGCAACCGGTCCGCGTCGACCGCAGCCACTCGGCGCGCGTCACGGGTGACCGTCGCCGGCCTACCCTCATCAGCAGCATCAAGGATGTCCTTGAAGTGCTCCCGCGCTTCACGAACGCTGCGGTACTCGACCTGCGAACTCATCCTGACCACTCCTCTCGCGTGTACACAGCGTACACCGTGCACACAGCCTTCTCGACCAGACCCCGGTTAGTTGGGGGCCAGGGCTCGGGCTGTTTCTGGGAGGGTTGTGCCGGTGGGGAGGGTGGCGATTATGGGGGTGTCCAGGCCGTTGGTTACGTAGCGGTTGATGTGGGTTCGGCATTGGGCGGGGGTGCCGTGGACGATGAGGGCGTCGACGAGGGTGTCGGGGATGGCGGCCATGGCGGTGTTGCGGTCGCCGGCGGCCCAGGCGTCGCGCATCGGTTGCATGGCCTCGCCACGGCCGAGCCAGTCGTGGAAGGCGGCGTACCCGGGGACCGTCAGGTACGTCGCGATCAGGAAGCGGCCGATGTTGCGGGCCATCTCGGCGTCCTCGGTGACGCAGACGAAGATCCGCGCCGCGAGCTCCTTGTCCGGCCCCAGTTCCGCGCGCACCTGCCGGACGTCGTCCGCGGAGAGCCAGTTGGTGATCGCGCCGTCGGCCTCCCGCGCCGCCAGCCGGAGCATCTGCGGGCGCAACGCCGCGAGCATGATCGCGGGCGGTACGTCCGGCGCCTTCTCGAGCCGGAACCGCTTGATCGTGAAGCTGTCGAACTCCCCGTCGACCTTCTCCCCCGCGAACGCCTGCCGCAGGAACCGCAGTACGTCCCGGGTCCGCGCCAGCGGCGGGTCGTACGCGATCCCGTTCCACCCGGTCACGATCGTCTCCGACGACGCCCCGATCCCGAGCACGAACCGCCCCGGTGCGAGATCCGCCAACGCCGCGGCACTCATCGCCAGCGCTGCCGGCCCACGCGTGTGCACCGGTACGACAGCCGTACCGAGCCGCAGTGCCGAGTCCCACTCGGAGGCGAGCACCAGCGGCGTGAACGCGTCCGCGCCCGCCACCTCCGCCGACCACAGGTCCGTGTACCCGAGCGAGTGCAGCTCCGAGATCAGCGCGCGATGCTCACGCAGCGGTACGCCGGTCAGCGGAACGGTCAGCCCCCAACGCATCAGATCATCCTCTTCAGCAACGGCAGCGGCGCGACCCGCATCACCTGGGCGAGCGGCCACCACGGCCGAGCCGGTACGTACGCCTTCGGCTTCTCCGCCTCGATCGCCGCGACCATCGCCCGTACGCCCGGCTCGGTGTCGACGATGAACGGCGTGTGCTTGACGCGATCGTTCATCTCCGACCGGATGTAGCCGGGGTAGATCGTGCTGACCTTGATCGGCTTGCCCAGCAACTCCAGCCGCAGGCCTTCACCGAGCGAGGCGAGGCCCGCCTTCGTCGCGGCGTACGTGGTGACCGTCTTCGGCATGCCGCGCAGCGCGGAGATCGACGCGATCAGGACGAGATGGCCGGCGTTCCGCGCCCGGAACAACTCGAGCGCGGCCTCCGCCTGGGCGAGCGCGCCGACGAAGTTCGTGAGCGCGGTGTCGCGGTTCGCCTCGAACCGCCCGGTGCCGAGCGGCGCGCCCTTGCCGAGGCCGGCGTTCACCACGATCCGGTCCAGCGGCAGCTCGGCGTCGATCGCGCGGAACACCTCGAACACCTGGGCGTGATCGTTCACATCTAGGCTGTGGATAACCACCTTGAGCTGTGGATAACGTTCGGTCAGCTCGGAGCGGAGCGCCTCCAGCCGTTCGGTACGGCGCGCGGTCAGCGCCAGGCCGTGGCCCTTCGCGGCGAACTGCCGCGCCATCTCCGCACCGAGGCCGGAACTCGCGCCGGTGATCAGGATGTTGCGTCGCATCGAGCGAGTCCTATCTGTAAGTGAGCAGGTCCGCACCGAGGTGGACGTGCTCGTTGTAGCTCACCACAGTCAGGCCGCTGCGCCCGGACACGACCTTCGTGATCGCGGTGTTGATCGTCACCGGGTTCAGCTTCGCCCACAGCCCGTCGCCGCCGGACAGCAGCCGGCTGACCACGGCCGCGATCGGCCCACCGGACGTGAAGACGAGCGCGGTCTCACTCTTCCCGAGCCGCTCGGCGGTCCGTCGTACCGCGGCCTCCGACCGGTCACAGAACGCGGTGAACGACTCGGAGTACCCATCGCCACCCTCGATCCAGCGCTGCGTCGCCGCCGCGAACATCTCCTGGAACGCCCGCTTCGGGTTCCCGGTCCGCGCCAGGTCGGCCAGCAGCACCGGACGCCGCTTGTACGCGGGTTTGTGCGCCACGATCACCGCCTGGTGATCGAACTCGTCGTACCCGCGATCCACTTCCGGGGTGAATCCTGCCAGCGTCGCGGTCTGCTGATGCCGGCGCATCGACCCCGACACGACGACATCCGCCCGAACCTCAGCCAGCGTCCGACCGAGTCGCTCAGCCTGCTGTTCACCAAGATCTGACAGCTTGTCGTAGTCGCGGGCACCGAACGACGCCTGCGCATGCCGGATCAGATAGAGAACGGCCACTCACGCCTGCCGGATGATCCGGCGGCAGCGCCGCTCGAGCAGATTGACCGGGAGCCAGAAGCTCTTGAACCGCGGGTTCCGGGTCTGCTTGTGGTGGTAGCGGTAGTAGATCTGCTGCGCGATCACCGCCAGCCGGAACAGCCCGAACACCTCGTAGAACGCCCAGTTGTCCACAGGCTGACCCGACTGCTGCACGTAGTACTGCACGATCTCGTCGCGGGTCAGCATCCCAGGCACATCCGACGGCTGCAGCCGGAACCGGCGGAACGCCCAGTCGTCGTCGGCCTGCACCCAGTACGCGAGCGCGCTGCCGAGATCCATCAACGGATCGCCGAGCGTGGCGAGCTCCCAGTCGAGTACGCCGGCCACCCGCAGCGGATCGTCCGGCGCCAGGACGACGTTGTCGAGCCGGAAGTCGTTGTGGATCACGCACGTACGGACGTCGGCAGGTTGATGCGCCGCCAGCCACGCCATCACCCGCTCGTAGCTCGGCACGTTCCACGTCTTCGCCTTGCGGTAGCGCTCGGACCAGCCGGTGACCTGACGCCCGACGTACCCGGCACCGCGACCGAGATCCCCCAGCCCAGCGGCGGCCGGGTCGACGGCGTGCAGTTCGGTGAGCGTGTCGATCAGCGTGAAGCCCAACTGGCGCGTCTGCGCCGGCGTCAGGTCCACGCCGAGCGCGTGATGCCCCGGGATCGTCCCGGCGACCCGCTCCATCACGTAGAACTCGGAGCCGATCACGGACTCGTCGTTGCAGTGCGCAACCATCTCCGGGACGTACCGGAAGACCGGCTTGA
>DASSDE010000711.1:0-4488 GCA_035697365.1 Kribbella sp.
TACCGCAACATCCGGGTGGAGCCCACCGAGGAGGCGAAGGCCGCGATGTACTCGATGGTCGGCTACGAGTCGTACGACTACGACTTCGGTCCGTCGTCCGGCCAGTCGGTCCCGCTCGACGACTTCGACCTCGGTTCCTACAAGAACTGAGCCGAGTCACTCCGCGCAGGGCGGTATCTCCCCAACGGGAGGTACCGCCCTCGCGGCTTTTACCAGCCGGTACGGCGGGTGCCGGAAAAGACACTCGGGGTGGCGGCTGAAAGTGTGCCCCGGATGCGCCAAGATTGGTGCATGACGGATCTGCCGGCCTACCTGCGGCCTTTCGTCTTGGGGGTTCTGGAAGGTTCTGACGTACGCGTCGATCGCCTGGGGGAGATCGACCTGTACCGCCCGCCCGGTACCGCCCGAGGCGGCGCAATTCTTTTCGTGCACGGGGGACCAGGACCGGCCGAGCTCGAGGTGCTGCCTCGGGACTGGCCGGTCTACAAGGGCTACGCGACCGCTGCCGCCAGGCGAGGCCTGGTGGCCGCAGTCGTCGACCACAGCCTGATCCACGGCCTCGACCGCCTGGTCGAGGCCGCGGACGAGGTGGAGGCTGCGGTCGGCGTACTGCGTTCGGATCCACGAGTCGACCCCGATCGGGTCGGGCTGTGGTTCTTCTCGGGCGCCGGCCTGCTGGCCGGGGAGTGGCTGGACAGCCGCCCCGACTGGCTGCGCTTCGTGGCTCTCAGCTATCCCCTGCTCGCCACCCCGCCCGGTGTCGACGATCTGGTAACCGCCGCCGACGTGATCGGCAACCTCGCGCGGGGCGGTGGGGTGGGGAAAGCATCAAGTACAGACCTGCCGGTGCTACTGACAAGAGCTGGACTCGAGCGTGAGGAGCTCGCCGGTCCGGTAGCGGAGTTCGTCTCCGCGGGTGGCACCGCGCTGGACATCATCGACGTACCGAAAGGGCACCACGGGTTCGACATGCTCGACCACACCGAAGAATCACGCGCCGCCGTGACCAAGGCTCTCGACTGGGCGATCGCCCACCTCGGCGAGGAGCCCGGCACGGACGGCAAGCTCCTCGTCCCACCCCCGGCCAAGAAGAAGACCGGCACGCCCCGGCGGACCACACCCGCCGCGAAATCCAGGGAAACCCTGGCAGTCAAGAACGCTCCGGCGCCCGCTCCGGCCGTTGTGCCTGCGCCTGCTCCGGCCGTTGTGCCTGCGCCCGCTCCGACGCCCGTGGGCGGCTCTGTGCAGCCCCCGCTGGCAGACCTGGGGATGGCGACCGTTGCGGCCGTCACCGCCGAGACAGCGGCCGCGCGTGCGGTCGCCCGGGAGCACGCCGCGTACGCCGCGCACGACCTCGAGGCGTTCCTCGCGATGTACTCGCCGACCGCCCGGATCCGGCTCGCCGACGGCTCCGAGCTCAAGGGCCGCCGCTTCCTGCGGGAGTTCTACCGCCCGCGCTTCGACGCCGGCCGCTGCAAGACCGAGATCATCCAGAAGCTGACGCTGGGGGAGTGGGTGGCAGAACACGTCATCACCTACGACGACGGCGGATCGACCCCACAGCTCGTCCTGTACCGGGTGTCGGACGGTCTGATCACCGACGTGGAGTTCCGTGACTGACCCGATCGACCATCCGGCCGAGTTCGAGCGAGCGGCCGCGGACTTCGCGGCCGCTCTCGAGCGGGTGGACCCGGGCTCTGCCGTACCGGCGTGCCCAGGCTGGACGGTCGCGGATCTGGCCCTGCACCTGGGGTCGCAACAACGCTGGGCAGCCGCCATCCTGCTCAGCGGCACCGCGCAGAAGGTCCCGGACGTGCGACGCCGGACGACGATCTCCTGGTCCGACTGGTATGTGGGTACGACCGCCGCCCTGCTGGCCGCGATCCGGGCCGTCGACCCGGACGAGCCCTGCTGGAACTTCGCCCCGGTGGAACAGCGGGCGGGATTCTGGGCCCGGCGGCGTCTGCATGAGACGGCCATCCACCTGGTGGACCTGACCCAGGCCGCAGAGGCGGCGGGGAAACCGGTGGGCACTGGTCTTGCCGTCGTACCTGCGACCGTCGCGGCCGACGGTGTGGACGAAGTCTTCGAGGTGTTCGTGCCCCGGATGCTGGCCCGCGGGTTCGCCCCGGCTGTCACCCGGCAGGTCGGCGTGCGGGCGACCGATACCGGGCACGAATGGACGCTGACGCCTGTGTCAGCAGGCGATCCTCCGCGCCTGGAGCGTGGCCGGGCGATGGGCGCCGCGGTCCTGTCGGGGACGGCGGCCGACCTCGTCCGGTGTCTGTGGAAGCGCTTGCCGGAGACCGCTCTGACGGTCGAGGGAGACGCCGGCGTCGCGGCCGGATTCCTGGCCGGGAAGGTCACTGCGTAGGCCCTGTACACTGATCAGGCGGAGGGTCCTCGACCGCGGCCGGTTACTCATTTTGACCGTGCTTGAGGCACCCGCTAGTCTTAACGATCGTGCCCGGGGTCTTTCCTGGGCCGTCATGCGTGCCCCTCGTCCAACGAATCGGGCCGCGTGGCACGGGACTCCTGCCGACAGTCTGGAAGATTACGGCGTCGGTCTGCTCGTGCGCACGCGACACACCCGACCGCGGGGGTCAGGTAAAAGCAGCAAACCCAGCCGGACGACAGAAAGAGACCCACGCGGTGCCCACCATTAACCAGCTGGTCCGCAAGGGCCGCCAGGACAAGGTGTCCAAGAACAAGACGCCGGCCCTGAAGGGTTCCCCTCAGCGTCGTGGTGTGTGCACGCGCGTCTACACGACCACGCCGAAGAAGCCGAACTCGGCTCTCCGTAAGGTTGCCCGTGTCCGCCTGACCAGCGGTATCGAGGTCACCGCCTACATTCCGGGCGTCGGCCACAACCTGCAGGAGCACTCGATCGTGCTCGTCCGCGGCGGCCGGGTGAAGGACCTCCCGGGTGTCCGGTACAAGATCATCCGCGGTTCGCTCGACACCCAGGGTGTGAAGAACCGGAAGCAGGCTCGCAGCCTTTACGGCGCGAAGAAGGAGAAGAGCTAATGCCGCGCAAGGGCCCGGCCCCGAAGCGTCCGGTCATCATCGACCCGGTCTACAGTTCGCCGCTCGTCACCCAGTTGATCTCCAAGATCCTGGTCGACGGCAAGAAGCAGATCGCGCAGAGCATCGTCTACAGCGCGCTCGAGGGCACCCGCACCAAGACCGGCACCGACCCGGTGATCACGCTGAAGCGTGCGCTGGACAACGTGAAGCCGAGCATCGAGGTGAAGAGCCGCCGCGTCGGTGGCGCGACCTACCAGGTGCCGATCGAGGTGAAGCCGGGCCGGTCGACGACGCTCGCGCTGCGCTGGCTGACCTCGTACTCGCGGGCCCGTCGCGAGAAGACCATGTCCGAGCGCCTGATGAACGAGATCCTGGACGCGTCCAACGGTCTCGGTGCATCGGTGAAGCGCCGCGAGGACACGCACAAGATGGCCGAAGCCAACAAGGCTTTCGCCCACTACCGCTGGTGATCCGGGGTCCGATCCGGACCCCAGTTCACATCCTTTGACGCAGTACAGAATCGAGAGGTAGACCACCGAGGTGGCCGTACAAATCACCACCGACCTGGCCAAGGTCCGCAACATCGGGATCATGGCCCACATCGACGCCGGCAAGACGACGACGACCGAGCGGATCCTCTTCTACACCGGTATCACGTACAAGATCGGTGAGGTCCACGACGGCGCCGCCACGATGGACTGGATGGAGCAGGAGCAGGAGCGCGGCATCACGATCACGTCCGCCGCGACGACCTGCACCTGGAAAGACCACACCATCAACATCATCGACACCCCCGGGCACGTCGACTTCACCGTCGAGGTGGAGCGCTCGCTGCGCGTCCTGGACGGTGCGGTCGCGGTGTTCGACGGCGTTGCCGGCGTCGAGCCGCAGTCCGAGACCGTGTGGCGTCAGGCTGACCGGTACGGCGTACCCCGCATCTGCTTCGTGAACAAGCTGGACCGGACCGGTGCCGAGTTCATGCGCACCGTCGACATGATCGTCGACCGGCTGGCCGCCGTGCCGCTGGTGCTGCAGCTGCCGATCGGTTCCGAGGCCGACTTCATCGGTGTCGTCGACCTGGTCGGGATGCGCGCGCTGACCTGGCGTGGCGAGACCAAGATGGGTGAGGACTACACGGTCGAGGAGATCCCGGCGTCGCACACCGAGATCGCGGCCGAGTGGCGCGACAAGCTGATCGAGACGCTGGCCGAGGCCGACGACGACATCATGGAGCAGTACCTCGAGGGCGAGGAGCCGACCCAGGAGCAGCTCGTGGCGGGCATCCGCCGCGCGACCCTGGCGAGCAAGCTGACCCCGGTCCTGACCGGTACCGCCTTCAAGAACAAGGGCGTCCAGCCGCTGCTCGACGCGATCAACGCCTACCTGCCGAGCCCGATCGACGTCCCGGCCATCGAGGGCCACGACGTCAAGGACCCGGAGAAGGTCGTGCTGCGCAAGCCG
>DASSDE010000712.1:0-5125 GCA_035697365.1 Kribbella sp.
TGGTGACCGAGGAGGTCTCGAAGGTCGCGGAGACGCTGGCCGAGTACCGCGGCCGGTACAAGTACAACCTGCTGGACGAGAACGTCCGCAACCTGTACGCCGACGTACCGCTGATCGCGCAGTGGGACGACCACGAGACGCTCAACAACTGGTACCCGGGTGAGATCCTCGACGACGCGCGGTACGTCGAGCGGCGTGTCGACGTATTGGCCGCGCGCGCGGAGAAGGCGTTCGGAGAGTACCTGCCGATGGAGCACGTCGGTGGCCGCGACCGGATCTACCGCAAGGTCAGTTACGGTCCGCTGCTCGACGTGTTCTGCCTGGACATGCGTACGTACCGAGGTGCGAACCCGCTGCCGTCGGAGGCCGGTCCGGTGGCGATGCTCGGTGCCGAGCAGGCGGCCTGGCTGGTCCGTGAGGTCGCGGCGTCGCGGGCGACCTGGAAGGTGATCGCGAGCGACATGCCGCTCGGCCTGCTCGTGCCGGACGGTGACCTGGTCGAGGCGGTCGGGAACGGCCTGCCGGGCGCGCCGGGCGGCCGTGAGCACGAGATCGCGTGGGTGCTGAGCCAGTTCAAGCAGCGCAAGGTGCGGAACGCGATCTGGCTGACCGCCGACGTGCACTACGCCGCCGCGCACCACTACGACCCGGCGCGGGCGGCGTTCACCGACTTCGACCCGTTCTGGGAGATCGTGGCCGGCCCGATCAACGCCGGTACGTTCGGCCCGAACCCACTGGACAGCACCTTCGGCCCGAAGGTCGTCTGGACCAAGGTGGCCGACTTCCCGAGCCAGTCGCCCGCGAGCGGCAACCAGTTCTTCGGGCACACCCGGATCGATCCGCGGACCGGCGTCTTCACCGTGTCGCTGCGGAACCTCTTCGGCGACGTGCTCTGGACGAAGGACCTCGACCCCGGGCGGTAGCAGGTTAGGTTGGGTCGCATGACCTATCCGGAGAGCCGCCGCGACGATGTCGTCGAGACGTTGCACGGGCACCAGATTGCCGATCCGTACCGCTGGCTGGAAGACCCTGACTCGCCTGACACCCAGGACTGGGTCAACCGGCAGAACGCCTACACCCAGGCGGAGCTGGCGGGCTACTCCGAGCGCGGCTGGTTTCAGAGCACGATGTCCGCGATCCTCGCGCGTCCCCGCGCCGGCGTCCCCGAGAAGAAGGCCGGCTGGTACCTGGTTGGCCGCAACGACGGTACGCAGGCACAGGACGTGATCTACGTTGCCGAGTCGCTGGAGGAGTTGCTGTCCGGCGGACGGGTGCTGATCGACCCGAACACGTTGTCCGAGGACGGCACCGACTCGCTCGGGTCGTTCACCGTCAGCCCCGACGGGAAGTACTTCGCCTACGGCATCAACGAGAGTGGCAGCGACTGGACGACGTTCCGGCTGCTCGACATGGCCACGGGTGCGCCGGTGGACGATGTGGTGACGGAGGCCAAGTTCAGCGAGGCGACCTGGCTCCCGGACAGCTCCGCGTACCTGTACCTGCACTACCCGGCCAGTGGGCGCAGCGAGGGTACAGAGACCGCCTCCTTGTCCGGTGGGCGGTTGACGCTGCACCGGGTCGGCACCCCGCAGTCGGAGGACGAGTTGGTGCTGAGCGTCCCTGGCAAGGACCGGTACTTCTTCACGCCGGAGGTGTCCGACGACGACCGGTACGTAGTGGTCCACATCACCGAGGGCACCGACCCCGCCACGCGCCTGTGGGTCTACCCGATCACCAGTGAGGGCCTGGGCGAGCCCGTGAAGGTGGTGGACGAGTTCGCCGACGAGATCGCCTTTGTGCGGATGTCCGGCGACCAGCTGGTGTTGCGGACCGACCGCGACGCGTCCCGTGGACGCCTGGTGCTGTCGGACCTGGCCGGCCAGTTCACCGACCTCATCCCGGAGAGCGACTCCACCCTGCAGGCAGCCCGCGGTACGGCGAACGGCCTGGCTACGTTGACGCTCGTCGACGCGCAGTCGGTGCTGACGCTCTACGCGCTGGACGGCTCGGGCGGCCGCGTGGTCGACGTCCCGGGCGGGGGAGTGGTCGGCTTCAACGCGGGACCGAAGCACGAGGAGCTCTTCATCGGCCTGTCGACAACGACAGACCCCACGTTGTCGTATGTCGTTTCCACCGGCTCAGGCGACGTACGCGCGCTGCCGGAACTGGTGCGCGGCGCTGGGGGCTTCACGCCACCACAGGTCACCGTGACGCGCCACGTGGCGCCAGGACGCGACGTACCGTACTTCCTGATCACCCGCTCGGACCTGGACTTCTCTGCACCACGTCCGACGCTCATGTGGGGGTACGGCGGATTCCGCATCCCGATCCAGGCCGACTACCGCCCCGGCTGGCCGGCGTGGCTGGCTGCCGGGGGAGTACTGGTCATCGCGAACCTGCGTGGTGGCGGCGAGTACGGGACCGACTGGCATGACGCCGGACGCCTGAAGAACAAGCAGAACGTGTTCGACGATTTCATCGCGGTCGCTGAGCACCTGCGGGACACAGGTGTGACCACACCGGAGCAGCTGGCGATGCACGGTCGCAGCAACGGCGGCCTGCTCGTCGGTGCGGTCATGACGCAACGGCCGGACCTGTTCGCAGTCGCACTGCCCGGTGTGGGCGTGCTGGACATGCTGCGATTCCACCTGTTCACAGTGGGAGCGGCGTGGGCTTCCGACTACGGTCTGCCCGACGACCCGGACCAGTTCGAGGACCTGCTGGCCTACTCGCCGCTGCACCGCGTGAGCGACGGGACGTCGTACCCGGCGACTCTCGTGGTCACAGGGGACCACGACGACAGAGTGGTCCCGCTGCACAGTCACAAGTTCATGGCGGCACTGCAGCACGCGCAGTCCGGTCCGCAGCCCGTCTTGACCCGGGTGGAGGTCAACACCGGCCATGGCTTCGGCAAGCCTGCCGCGATGGTGGCGTCGGAGTGGGCCGACCTACTGGCGTTCGCTGCTCACCACGTAGGTCTCGTACCTCCTGAGCAGTAGGAGGGTAGCTTCACCAGATCCGCGGTGCATGGAGGTCGCGGGGGTCGTCGGACGGCTGACAGCCGTGCGCGCTCTCCGCGTACTCCGTCCGCGGGCCGGTGGTGGCCAGCGTGCGTACTGCGTTGACGAGCCGGTCGACGTGTTCCCGGGTCGTCCCGAGGCCGAGGCTGGCGCGGACCGCCGTACCGTGCTCGGGGGAGTTGGCGAGCAGGTGACCGACCAGCGGATGCGCGCAGAACTTGCCGTCGCGGACGCCGATGCCGTACTCGGCGCTGAGCGCCGCGGACACCAGTGTCGAGGTCAGCCCGGCCACGGTGAAGCAGACGGTGCCGACACGGTCCGCCTCCTCGCCGAAGATCGAGTACGTCGTGACGCCGTCGAGCTGTGCGAGACCGGTCCGGAGACGGGCCAGCAGGCTCCGCTCGTGCTGCTCGATGGCATCGCGGTGCTTGGTGATCGCGGCACACGCGCTCGCCAGCGCGATGGCGCCGATGACGTTCGGGGAGCCGCCTTCATGCCGGGCCGGGCCGGTCGACCAGACGACGGTGTCGCTGGTGACGGCGTGCGTCGCGCCACCGCCGTACAGGTACGGATCGGCGGCGTCGAGCCAGTCGGAGCGGCCGATCAGCGCACCGGCGCCGTACGGCGCGTAGAGCTTGTGACCGGACAGCGCGACCCAGTCGACGTCCAGGCCGGCGATGTCGACCGGGCGGTGCGGGGCCAGTTGCGCGGCGTCCAGACAGACCCGTGCGCCGTGCGCCTTCGCCACCTTGGCGATCTCGGCGATCGGGAAGATCTCGCCGGTCACGTTGGACGCGCCGGTGATCACGACCAGCCGCGGGCCCTCGGGCGCCTCGCGGAGTGCATCGGCGACGGCCGACACGGCCTCCGTCTGCCCGGCCGGTGCCGCGAGTCGCACGGTCCGCTCGGCGGGCCAGGGCAGCAGGGCCGCGTGGTGCTCGGACTCGAACACGATCACGGTCGCGTCGGCCGGTACCGCGTGCGCCAGCAGGTTGAGCGCGTCGGTGGTCTGCCGGGTGAAGATCACCTGGTCGTCCTGGCGAGCGCCGACGAAGGCGTGCACCTCGGCGCGCGCCCGCTCGTACCACTGGGTGGTGATCCGGGAGGCGTAGCCGTTGCCGCGGTGCACCGAGGCGTACGACGGCAGTGCTGCCTCGACGCTGGCACGCACGGACTCCAGACACGGCGCGCTCGCACCGTGGTCGAAGTTCGCGTAGTCGGTGACCCGGCCGTCGGCGAGCGGGACCAGCAGGTCCGCGCCGACGGTGGCCGGGATGGTGCCGGTGGGCTGCCGGGTGACAGCCGGCCGCGAGGACGTCGTACTGGCCGGCTCGAGGATGGAGAGGATCGACATGACGCTGCTCCCAGGGAAGTCCGCACTTGCCGAACGGGGTATCCGCACGGCCTGGTCTTCACCCGGGGCACCCCACCGCGGAGGAGGGTTGCCGGCCAGCTAGCCGGGGCTTGTCGCTGACACTCATGACCTGCCGAGAACGGTAACGAACGGGACACGCCTGCCGCCAGTGCCTATCTCATGTGATGAGATGTCTGCACACATCGTGGACAACCCTGAGGAATGCCGATGACCTGGAGCGCACCCGCCGTCGAGCGGCCGGACGGCTCGCTGACCGCACCCGAGCGCGACCTGCTGCAGGGTTACCTGGATTTCTATCGCAGCACCCTGCTCGTCAAGTGTGCGGGGCTGACCCCGGACCAGCTGGCGGAGCGGCCGTCGGCACCGTCGAACCTGTCGCTGCTCGGCCTGATCCGGCACCTGACGAAGGTCGAGCGAATCTGGTTCCGGATCCACTTCGCCGACGAGCCGGCCGAGCCGCTGTTTGCGCCGGAGCTCGGGAAGGACGCCGACTTCGAGCTGATCGATCCGGCCGACGCGCAGGCTGCCTACGAAGGGCTGGTCGCGGAGTGGAAGCTCTCCGACGAAGCGGCCGCCGGGCGCTCGCTGGACGACCGGTTCAGCTTCGGCGGTACTGAGTCGACGCTGCGGATGATCTACATCCACCTGATCGGCGAGTATGCGCGGCACTGCGGGCACGCCGACCTGGTTCGCGAGCAGCTGGACGGCACGACCGGCGCCTGAAAGTGGT
>DASSDE010000713.1:0-2251 GCA_035697365.1 Kribbella sp.
CGCGATGTCCGGGCCGACGAACTTCTCGGCGATGTCGACCAGCCGGTCGTCACTCACCAGCCGGACCCAGAACGGGTCGTCGCGCAGATAGACGTGGCCCAGCTGCTCGGGCCGTACGTCGGGGTGCCTGGCCTGCAGCCACTCGACATGATCGTTCACTTCCTTGATCAGGTCTTGGTCGATGACATCACGGAAGATCACATAACCATCGGTATCGAACATGCCTCCAGCGTGCGGTTCGGGGCAGCCGGAGGACTAGCAGCGATACGACGAGAATTTGTACTGTCTTGAGGTGGATCAGATCCTGCGCTTCGAGGCGCACGCGTTCGGCCGGCCGTTCCACGCGGCCCGGGTGCGGATTCCGGCGCGTGCCCGTGACACCGAGCTGCACACGCACGCCGACTTCCACGAGTTCATGGGCGTCGTGTCCGGGCGGGGCGAGCACCTGCTGACCAGGGGAGTGGAGGAGCTCCGCGCGGGCGATGTCGTGCTGGTCCGGCCGAGCGATCGGCACGCGGTGCGCGGTTCGGCACCGGACGGGCTCGAGTTCGTCAATGTGGCGTTCCCCAGCTCGATCTGGCTGGGGTTCCTCGACCTGACCCGGACGGCGACGTGGTCGTCCCGCGGGCCGATCGTCTTCCACCAGCCGGCCGCGGTACCGGTCTTCGAGCACGCTCTCGGACGGTTCCAGGCCGACCCGACGACGTACGACCTGCTGCGCTTCTGGATCGATCTGCTCGACCTGCTCGTACCGGGCGACCCGGGAGCATCCAGCGTACCGGACTGGTTGGCGAAGGCGTGTACGGCGATGCGCGCCGAGGACAACCTCCGTGGCGGCGTACCTCGCCTGCTCGAACTGGCCGGCGTCAGCCCCGCCCACCTCTCCCGCACGATGCGCAGCGCCTACGCGATCACGCCGACCACGTTCGTGAGCGACCTCCGCCTGGAACACGCCGCATCCTTGCTCGCAGCAACCAATGCGACCATCGCGCAGATCGCGAGCCGCTGCGGCTTCACCAGCCAGTCCTACTTCACCCGCTGTTTCACCACGGCGCACGACCTCACCCCGAGCGAGTTCAGGCACCGCTCTCAACGCGCGTTCGTGCCCTGAGCGTCGAGGTACTCGAGCACTGCGGCCTGCTTGAACCAATCGGCCCAGCCGCGCACGTCGGCGTTGAAGCGGGGATCTGTCAGCGACAGGTCCGCACCGTGCTCCACCAGGACTTTCAGGACGTCGAGCGATCCAGTCCCGGCGGCGAGGTGGGCTGCGGTGAAGCCGTCCGGCGTCCGCTCGTCGAGAGCGAACCCCAGGTCCACGAGCGGTGGGACGACCTCCCACCGCTGCGCTGCAGCGGCCTCGGCGACCAGAGCCGGCCGGTCGGTCGGCGTGACGTCGCCGGCGAGTGCAGCCGCGAACGGGTCATCGGGATGGACGCCGCGGTAGAAGTCGCGGACGGTGGCGACCTCGGCGCCGTGGTGGATGAGTTCGTCGAGGATGTGCAGCGCGAACGCGCTGCCCGCGTCCTCGGCGTACGGGCCGGCGATCTCGCCCATCGACCGCTCGAGGTCCTCCTGGCTGGGCGCCGCGAGCCGCCGGCGCCACACGGCGTACGCGTGGTCGAGCGCCGTGAGAGCCTCTGCCGCGGAGCCGGGCACCGGCGGTTGGCCGTCGTCGGCGAGCGGCTGGTGCGCGAACCAGGTGGCCGTCCGATCCTCCTGGAGGATGTCGACGATGTGGGCGATCCGCCACGCGATCGTCGTGAACGGAGCGGGCGTCGGCGGGATCCGGGTCTGGTCGAAGGTGTTCCCGGCGGCGGTCTTGTGCACCGTCCAGCAGCCGTCGAACGGCTCCCAGAAGTACTCCTCGTCGGTCAGTCCTTCCACCCGCTGCCGCAGCCGCTGCCAGGCGAAGTCGGACAGGTTCAGGAGATCCTGCGAAAGCGTCGTCATGGCCTGACCGTACGGCGACCTGCGGACAGGATCGGTCCGCAAGTCAGAAATACTGGGGGATACTGCAGAAACGATGGATACCGCGACCCGGCTGTTGCGCCTGCTGTCACTGCTGCACTCGCGCCCGCAGTGGGACAGTGCCGAGTTGGCGGCGCGGCTGGAGATCACGCCCCGGACCGTGCGCCGGGACATGACGCGGTTGCGTGCGCTCGGCTACCCGATCGAGGCCGAGGCGGGGATCGGCGGCGGCTATCGCCTCGGTCCGGGCGGACGGCTGCCACCGCTCCTGCTCGAGGACGCC
>DASSDE010000714.1:0-5551 GCA_035697365.1 Kribbella sp.
GAGCTCGGCTACAGCCAGGCCGAGGAGCGCTTCAACCCGGCGGTGCTCAAGGCCCATGGGAGTACGACGTACCTGGTCCGTGTCCTGATGCGGTACCAGATTCCGAAGGTCGACTTCACGCCGGTGACGACCGAGCTCGGCTACACCTTCATCGCGCGCGGCGGACGCTGGCTGCTCACCGCGGACAACGAGCTCGACAGCGACCTCGGGCCGGGCGCGCACCGCGAGGCCTGGGACCTCGGCCGGATCGAGGTGCAGCGGGCGCCGCGGGTGCTGGTGATCGTCGAGAAGGGCGACACCAAGCGCGGCCGGTCGATCGTCCGCGAGGCGCAGGAGGGCTTGGCCGAGGTCACCCGGTACTGGCCGCTGAAATGGTCCGGTGCGGTCCTGGTGATCGCGCTCGACGAGACCGAGGTGCGGGACGCGCGGTTCGCCGACGAGGACATCGAGTCCGCGGCCAGTACCGGTTCGACGTTCTCCTCGCTGCCCGGTCAGGACACCGCGGACGGTACGGTCGCCGGCGGGTACGTCGTCATCAATCCGAACGAACGCGATCGCGTCGACGAGATCCTGCTGTCGCACGAGCTCACCCACGTCGCGACCGCGGCCCTCGGTGGGTACGAACCGCTCTGGCTGGCCGAGGGCGCCGCGGAGTACGTGTCCTGGAGCGGCATCGAGGCGATCAGCGGACCGGGCGAGGTCGGCAAATGGGAGCAGGAGGTCATCGACGACGCCCTGCCGCAGCTGACCGCGCTGCCGACCGACGCCGGCTTCTACGAGAACTCTGCGGACGTGTACGGCGTGAGCTGGCTCGCCGTGCGGTACCTCGTACAGCGGATCGGGCTGGCCGCGGTCGAGCAGCTGTACACCGACGAGGCGATGAACGGCACCGACCAGGCGGCCCGCGACCGCATCCTGCTGAGCCGTACCGGCCTCACCGAGGCGACGCTCTGGACGTCACTGGCAACATACCGGCCGCAACGCTGAGTGGCGGTTTGACCTCATCGAGTCAGAGGGGCAGTCTCGAAGGGTTCCGTCCTGCCTTTGATAGGGCACAGTCGAGGAGGCGCAGATGAGTCTTGTGCGGAAGAAGACGATCGAGCAGTCGATCGCCGACACCGACGAGCCGGAGTACCAGCTCAAGAAACGCCTCACCGCGATAGACCTGACCGTGTTCGGCATCGGTGTCATCATCGGTGCCGGCATCTTCACGCTGACCGGACGCGCCGCCAAGCTGTACGCCGGTCCGGGCATCGCCCTGTCGTTCGTTCTCGCCGCCGTCTGCTGTGCGCTGGCCGCGTTGTGCTACGCCGAGTTCTCGTCCACGGTCCCGGTGTCGGGTTCGGCGTACACGTTCTCGTACTTCTCCCTCGGCGAGATCTTCGCCTGGATCATCGGCTGGGACCTGCTGCTCGAGTTGATGCTCGGGGCAAGTGTCGTGTCCCAGGGCTGGTCGACGTACGCGAAATTGTTCCTGGACCAGATCGGGCTCGGCTGGCCGGATTCGATCGGGCCCGACAGTCATGTGAACGTCCTGGCGATGCTGCTCGTCCTGGTGCTGGCGACGCTGGCGACGATCGGCATCAAGGAGTCGCTGCGGGTCAACCTGGTGCTGGTCGCGATCAAGTTGTTCGTCGTGCTGTTCGTGATCATCGCGGGCCTGTTCTACATCAAGGGCTCGAACCTGACGCCGTTCGTGCCGCCGAGCGTCCCGTCGCCGGGCGGTGGCGTCGAGCTGACCACGCCGCTGTTCCAGGCGGTCTTCGGCTTCACACCGTCGACGTTCGGGATCATGGGGCTGGTGTCCGGCGCGTCGCTGGTGTTCTTCGCGTTCATCGGGTTCGACGTGGTCGCGACCACGGCCGAGGAGGCCAAGAACCCGCAGCGCGACCTGCCGCGCGGCATCATCGGCTCGCTGGCGATCTGCACCGTGCTGTACGTGCTGGTCTGCATCGTGATCACCGGCATGGTCAAGTACCCCGACATCAACGGCGAGGCCGCGCTCGCCGA
The DNA here is from genome assembly GCA_035697365.1 of Kribbella sp. Lineage (GTDB taxonomy): Bacteria > Actinomycetota > Actinomycetes > Propionibacteriales > Kribbellaceae > Kribbella. The sequence continues at coordinate 2,011 of DASSDE010000714.1, forward strand.
GGCGTTCCGGTCGGTCGGCCGGGGCGGTTTCGCGACGCTGATCTCCGCCGGTGCGGTCGCCGGTCTGACCACCGTCGTGCTGACGCTGATGATCGGTGCGGCCCGGGTCGTGTTCGCGATGAGCCGCGACCACCTGATGCCGCGGCAGCTGGGCAAGACGCACCCGAAGTGGGGCACTCCGTACCGGCTGACCATCGGCATCGGCATCGCGGTCGCGATCATCGCCGGCGTCACCCCGATCGGAAAGCTCGAGGAGATGGTGAACATCGGCACCCTGGCCGCGTTCACGCTGGTCTCGATCGCGGTGCCGCTGCTGCGCAAGAGCCGGCCGGACATCGAGCGTTCGTTCCGGGTGCCGCTGAGCCCGGTGATCCCGATCGTGTCCGCGATCATCTGCATCTACCTGATGCTGAACCTGTCGCTGGAGACCTGGCTGCGGTTCGCGATCTGGATGGTGCTCGGCTTCGTGATCTACGCGCTCTACGGCTACCGCAAGAGCCGCGTCGGGATCGAGCAGGCGACCGGCGAGGTGCAGAAGGCCTGACGGCCTGAGGTGTGGTCCTTCGGGCGGTCGGTCGGCGATAGGATCGGCCGACTGTCCGAGGGGGCCACGAATGAACCACCCGAAACGCCTGTACGCGGGCGTTGCCGCGCTGGCGCTTGTTGCGTCCGGCGCGGTTCTTGCCGTCCGGGTCTGGCCCGGCGGCGATGCACCCGGCAGCAGTGCGGTCGCTGCGGAGGCGACGCCCACGACCACGCCGGGTCAGCTCAGCACTGCGCAGGAAGCGGCCCGTAAGAAGGCGATCGACGGACTGCTGGCGCAGCGGTCCACGGCGCTGCTCAAGGGCGACCTGAAGGGCTTCATGGCCGCGGTCGACCCGAAGCAGGCCGTCCTGGTCGCCCGGCAGCGGCTGCTGTTCACGAACCTGCGCAAGTTCGGACTGACCTCGCTCAAGTACTTCACCGCCGACGCGTTCCGGCCGGTGCCGTCGCTGGCCGAGAAGTTCGGCCCGTCGACGTTCTCGACCCGGGTGATGATGAGCTACCAGATCCGCGGGCTGGACCCGCGGCCGGTGCAGACCGATCTCGGGTACACGTTCGTGCACCGTGCGGCCGGCTGGGTGCTGATCGACGACACGGCGGCCGACGAGTACCTGAGCGGCGACGGGCATCACCAGCCGTGGGACTTCACCGAGGTCTCGGTCGTCCGGCGGGGTGCTGTGGTCGTGGTGGTGGACAAGAAGGAGGCCGGCCTCGGGACGAAGGTGGCGCAGGTCGCGGAGAAGGCCGTGAAGTCGGTCCGCAAGCACTGGGCCCGGCCGTGGAACGGCGCCGTACTGGTCGTCGCGATGCCGCAGGGCGACGTGATGTCGACGCTCTGGACGACCGGCACGGGCGATGGGTGGACGATCGCGGCGAAGGCCGTGACGCTGTTCGAGAGCGAGCAGCTGGGCAGGCCGGTCGGACGTCCGATCGGCAGCCGGATCGTGGTGAACCCGGCGCTGCGCAAGCGGCTCGACAAGGACCTGCTCGTGCACGAGATGACGCACGTGGCGACGGCGACCCTCGGGCTGAAGGCGCCGATCTGGGCCGTCGAGGGTTTGGCGGAGTACGTGCGCTGCCGCTCGATCGAGGACGATCCGCACTGGACGGTCGACCCGTACCGCAAGCAGGTCAAGACCAAGTACCTGCCGAAGCTGAAGGCGCTGCCCAGCTCGGCCACCTTCGACACCAACGCCGACCTGGCCTACGGCAGCAGCTGGTGGATCATGGAGTACCTGGCCGACAAACTGGGCGAGAAGAAGCTGGCCACCCTCTACACAGACCTGTCCCAGCACGGCGAGTCGATCCTGAAAAAGGACACCGGCCTGACCGCGGCCGAGCTCGTCGCACGCGCCAAGAAGTTCAAGGGCTGATCCAGCCGGGGGACAGCGCGGTTGCGCCGGCCCCCAGCTGTTTGGTCAGGCGAGGCTCGCGACGCCCTTGGGGAGGCTGGCTGTTCCCTCCGGGAGGAAGGGGGTGCCGTTGACCTTGCCGGAGATGCCGGCGCGGTCCAGGTACGGCGTGATGCCGCCAAGGTGGAACGGCCAGCCGGCGCCGAGCAGCAGGCACAGATCGATGTCCTGCGCCTCGGCGACCACACCCTCGTCGAGCATGATCTTGATCTCTTCGGCGAGCGCTGTCAGCACCCGCGTCCGGAGCTCGTCGGGAGTGGACGGCTTGTCGCCGACCGTGACGAGCGCCTCGACCTCCGGATCCACGACCGGCTTGCCCTCCGGCCAGACGTAGAACGAGCTCTTGCCCGCGGCAACGACCTTCGCGAGGTTCTCGGAGACCGCGTACCGCTCCGGGTACGCGCGGTGCATCGTCTCCGCGACGTGCAGCGCGACCGGCAGCCCGACGAGCTGCAGCAGTACGAACGGCGGCATCGGCAGCCCGAGCGCGGAGAGCGCGCGATCGGCCTCCAGGATCGGCGTACCCTCGTCCACCGCCGCGCTGACCTCGCCGAGGAAGCGGGTCAGCAGCCGGTTCACGACGAACGCCGGCGCGTCCTTCACGAGCACGCACGACTTCTTCAGCTTCTTGCCGACCGCGAACGCCGTCGCCAGCGAGGCGTCGTCGGTCCGGTCCGCCCGGATGATCTCGAGCAGCGGCAGCACCGCGACCGGGTTGAAGAAGTGGAACCCGACGACCCGCTCCGGGTACTCCAGCTCCGCGGCCATCTCGGTCACCGACAACGACGACGTGTTGGTCGCCAGGATCGCGTCCGGCCGGACGATCTTCTCCAGGTCGGCGAAGATCGTCTTCTTCAGCTGCAGCTCCTCGAAGACGGCCTCGATCACGAAGTCCGCGTCCGCGAACGCGCCCTTGTCCACCGATCCGGTGACGAGCGCCTTCAGCTGGTTCGCCTTGTCCGGCCGGATCCGCGACTTGGCGAGCAGCTTGTCGATCTCACCGTGCACGTACCCGACGCCGCGGTCCACGCGCTCCTGGTCGAGGTCGGTCAGTACGACCGGAACCTCGAGCCGGCGCGCGAACAGCAGCGCCAACTGACCCGCCATCAGGCCCGCACCGACGACGCCGACCTTGTTCACCGGACGCGCCAGCGACTTGTCCGGCGCACCGGCGGGGCGCTTGGCCCGCTTGTTCACCAGGTCGAACGCGTACAGCCCGCTGCGCAGCTCCTCGCTCATGATCAGGTCGGCGAGCGCGTCGTCCTCGGCCGCGAACCCGCGGTCGCGGTCCCACGTGTCACTGTCCTTCGCGGCCGCGATCAGCTCGAGAGCCCGGTACGGCGCCGGCGCGGCACCGTTGACCTTGGCATCGGCAAAAGCCTTGCCCCGGGCAACGGCCGCGTCCCACGCCGCGCCGCGGTCGATCTCGGGCCGCTCGACCACAACGTCGCCGGTGAGAACGCGAGAGGCCCACAGCAGCGACTGCTCCAGGAAGTCCGCCGACTCCAGCAGTACGTCGCCGATGCCGAGCTTGACGGCCTCCGGCCCGCTGAGCATCTTGTTCTGGTTCAGGGCGTTCTCGACGA
>DASSDE010000715.1:0-3100 GCA_035697365.1 Kribbella sp.
GTATACGAGCAGAGAACCCACGCCACGAGTAGATAACTGGCTCTCCTGCCTTCCAGTTCCGTCCCGGAATCGTCACGCCCGTCCGCCGTCGGTCCACCCACATATACGACAGGAGAGCCGCATTTGATGGGTGAGCCTGGCAAATTGGGGGTTTTCGCGTGCGAACGGTGGGGTGTTAGCGGCGGGCGATCAGGAGTTGGTGGGTGGCCGGCCAGTCGAGCGGTGTGCCGTCGGGGGTGGTGATCGAGGCGACCGGCGCGATGCGGTTGTTGATGACCCAGTCGTTGCGCCACGCCTTCGAGGAGGGGTCGATGGTGAACCCGGCGCGTTCGGCGACCGCGGACCAGCCGGCGAAGTTCAGGCCGCAGAACTGTTCGTGGGTCTCGCTCAGCCAGTTGTCGACGTAGTCCTTGCGGGTCAGGAAGTCCATCGCGTCGGCCAGCCTGATCACGATCCGGTCGCCGTCCATCCCGTACTCGAACGGCACCTTCGCGTTCCGCCGGAAGTCGTGGGCGAACTGGAAGAACCGCGCGCGCGTCGACAGCCGCCCGACGTACGCCGCGGGATCGTCGAGCGCCTCCAACGAGGACACGTGATCCGGGTTGAAGCCGTCGCTGTCGTCCAGGTGCAGTACGACGGACCGGTCGGGCTCGTCCGGACCACAGACGTCCGAGTTGATCCAGACGCCGTTCGGCGCGGTGTGGGCGTACAGCGCGTCGGCGAATCGCTGGACCGTCTCCGGTCGCGAACCGTCGGCGTACGACCAGATCTCATGCGTCAGTGCGAGCGTCAGCGTGCTGTCGATCGACCGCGCCGGAAATACTGCGGAGCCGAGCATGTTGCGCTGGTAGAAGTAGACGTTCGGGTTGCTGAACAAGCCCTGTTCCTTCTTGTGCACGCACTCCGCGTACAGGTGCCGAGCGACCTCGACACCGATCAGATCCGACTCGTGGAAGCGCGGGTCGCGGTCGACGAGTTGCAGCGTCGCCCCGGTCGCGCAGCCGATGTCGAGGATCCGTCCCGGACGTACGAAGTCCTCGATCTGCAGCCATTTCCGATCCGCGGCGGTCTCGAACGCGTCGGCGTACGTCTTGTAGTCGCGGGTCGTGGTCAGCCCGCCGTCGTCGCCGACCACCGGGTCGTTCACGCAGCGCGCGACGTGCGCGTCCAGTCCGTACCGCTCGAACACGTCGACGGTCGCGGGGTGCGCGAGCTGCTTCCACTGTTCGTTGCCTGCAGCAATCATCAGCAGGACGTCCCATGGCCGCGCCGTACCCTCGGGCTCGACGTCGATCACCTGGTACCCGAGCCGCTCGTAGAGCTTGCTCACCTCAGGCGTGGAGCACGCCACGATCGTGTTCGCGGGCGTCAACCGGACGAGATCGTCGGTCCCCGCCTCGATCGCCTTCACCGTCACCTCGGCGAACTCGTCCGTCGGCGGCGTGTCCACCACCCCCACCACCAGCGACCGAATCCCCGTCTGCACGCTGAACCGTTCGATCGCCGCCTCCCGCCGATCGAATCCCACCGGATTCCGCTTGGTGGTCCGGTGGTTCGCCGACGTCACCGCCCACACCACGGTCCGCTCCGCATGCAACCGCAAGAACTCGCCTTGAAACCGAGTCAACACATGATGCCGCCCCGGAAACAGCAAGTACTCGGTCATCCCCAGCCTCTCCCCGGCTACCATGCGTCGACACCACATGATCCCAGCAGGAGGGGCCTCGGGATGCAGCGCCTGACACGCTGGTCCACCATCGCCTGCCTGCTGCTCGCTCTGACCGCTTGCACGCAGTCGGACGGCAGCCCTGACCACGGGCCGTCGAGCGGACCGCGCACGACAGCCGTGGCCCGGATGACACCAGTACCCCGAACGTCGGTCACGCCGACGCCGCCGGAGTACAGGTACCACGCCGGCGACCTGCAGCTCGCCCTTCCGGAGACGTACGGCAAGCACCCGCTGGCCAAGCAACTCTATCCCTATCCGCCGCCGGAGGACGAGAAACGGAGGGCCGATCCGCTGGCTGGGCACGCGGTCGCTCCGGAGCTCTGCCGGGACGTGATCTGGTACGCAGGTGTGCCCGGTGTGCCTGGTGACTTCATCGCGACGACCACCCCCTCCGCACTGGCGTTCGCGACGCTCGGCCCGACGACCGGTTTGGCCAAGCCGTTCGTCTCGATCAACATCGTCGAGCTGGCCGGCCCGCTCGGGGACCGGCTGCTCGATCAACGAGAACCGACGCCGGCCGAGTGCGCGAAGATCAAGATCGACGGGCAGGTGGCCGCCTCGGTGGTCGAGCGTTCGCTGCCGGGATTCGGCGTTCGGGCACGCTACATCGTGCGGACGTACCCGATCGCCGGTAAGACCTGGACCGAGCGCACCCTGCAGTACCGCACGGCAACGTACGTCGTGCTGGTCCGGTTGGATGCGTACGCCAATCCCGAGCCTGCGTTCTTGGCGTTCGCCGGGCGGGCTCGGGATCGGTTGACAACCGAACTGCGGGGTTAGAGCAGGTCCCAGGTGAGCGGGGTGCCGGCCTTCGCGGCGGTGCGGAAGGGGCGGCCGTCCACCTGGGTGAAGAGGTCGGGGGCGAGGCCTCCGGCCGGGCGGATCGAGCGGACGTTCTCGAACGTGATGAGGTCGCCGGCCTCGACGTCCTGGGTGACGTAGAGCGAGCGGCGGAAGCGCAGGACGTTCTGCTCGGCCTGCTTCGGGCCGATCACCGGCTCACCCAGCGAGAGCTGCGCGACGCGGGTGCTCTCGACGAGCATCTCCAGCTCCCACGGCTCCAGCGAGAACGCCGAGTCGACGCCGCCGTCGATGCGCTTCAGCGTCACGTGCTTCTCGATCACGGTCGCGCCGAGGGCGACCGCGGCCACGGCGGCCCCGATGCCCATCGTGTGGTCCGAGAGCCCGATCTGTACGCCGAGGGCGTCGCGGAGCACCGGGATGCCGCGGAGGTTCGACTGCTCCGGCGGCGCCGGGTAGCTCGCCGTACAGGACAGCACGATGATCTGCTCGTTGCCTGTCGACCGGGCCGCCCGGACCGCCGCGTCGATGTCCATCAGCGTCGCGGAACCGGTCGAGATGATGATCGGC
>DASSDE010000716.1:0-2000 GCA_035697365.1 Kribbella sp.
GTGAGCGAGCAACCACGGTGCGAGCACCGGTCGTGAACGGCCAGAATGCGGTCGCCGGCGCGCAGCAGCAGTACCGGGGTCTCATCGACGACGACACGCGTGGGGCGTCCCTGCGGCAACTGGGATGCGTCAGCGGCGGCGCTCCAGTCGTCGGGCCCCGGATCAAAGACGGTCTGATCAGGTCCGACGCCCCGGGAGAACGCGAGATGGCCGCCGAGATGGGCACCGGCGAGCAGCAGCGTTGCCCCACCGAGACCCAACAAGACGCCGCCGCGGCGCCGGCCGCGACGCCGCGCCAGCAGCGAGGCGGCGTAGAACAACACCGCCCCGCTGTTCGAGGCAGCGTGGACCAAACCAGCGCGCCGGATGGCGTCGCCGCCCAGTTCGGCGTCGCCCCAGTCGTTGGCCCCGGTCAGCGCCGTCGGCCCGGCCGCCACAAGGCCGATGCCGATCAAGCCCGACCGAGCGCGTCCGTCCGCATCACCGCCGAGAAGGTCGAGGAGGGTGGCGCTCAGGAACGAGCCGATGACGACGTCGGTCAGCGGCGGATGCACGGGATGGCCCAGCCAGGTGCCACTGAGCGCATCCTTCAACGCTCCGGGTGACACAGCGGCCCGGAGCCACTTCCCGATCGCTGCGGCCGTTGCATCGAGGACAGCTGCCGACTCGACCCGATCGATCAGTCGTCCGGACAGTGTCTGCAGCCGGTCCGTCCGTGTTGGGAGGCTCATACCGAGACGGTAGTTGCGCTCGACGTCGGCCACCAGGCGCTATGCGGCTCACACTCAGCCTTCGGCGAAGAACGCGGTACGTCGCCGAATACCTCGATCGACCGGGTCTACCTGCACCGTCGCTTCACGACGCGGGCGCATCGGCGAATCCCTGCCGCCCGGTCGCCGGTCAGCCCGGAGCCACCTGACTGACCGCAGTGGCGGCACGACCTCACCCGCGCTCGTTCGCGCACCGCCGGTCCCGGCGGCCCCGACCAAGGAATTCAGCAGGACGGAGCGAGCGCCGGTCCGCAGCGGGGTGTAGATGGGCAAGGCGGTCCCGGGTTGTATCTCGTGCTGTGCGGGGTGAAAGCGGCGTCCGCCTCAGCGATCGACTCGGCTTCGACCGTGCCGACATTGAGGCGGACGCGACCGGGACGAGATCGGTTTCGGTCGTCCGACGACGATGCGGACTGCAACCACGCTGGTCTCCGGCGGCTCTGTGCGCTAGCGTCCAGGACCCCGCGGGTCTCGGTTTCCGATGGCTCGCGCGGTCGTCGAACTGAGCAGTTGTGCACCGTGGCCAGGCGGATGTGCTCCGTTTCCGCCTCTGCTCGAGGCCTTCGCGCCGAGGATGATCACCCGTGAGAATGCGACAGTGGATCGAGAGTTGGCCCGTCGTCCGGCAGGCGACGGGACCGGACCGGACAGCACGCGGCGAGGCCGCGCGTTCGTCGCGCAGCGAGCACCTCCGCCCGCGGACCGCGGAGGCGGACCGGGTCGTCCGGTCGATCTGCCCGTACTGCGCCGTCGGCTGCGGCCAGCGCATCTACGTGAAGGACGAACAGGTCACCCAGATCGAGGGTGACCCGGACTCGCCGATCTCGGTGGGCAAGCTCTGCCCGAAGGGCGCGGCCAGCAAGCAGCTCGTGCTCATGCCCGACCGCGTGACCACCGTGCGGTACAGGCGTCCCGGCGGCGCGGAGTGGGAAGACCTCGATCTGGACACGGCGATGGAGATGATCGCCGACCGTGTGCTCGAGACGCGCCGGAGCACCTGGCAGGACACCGACGACGAGGGCCGACCGCTGCGGCGCACGCTGGGGATCGCCCACCTCGGCGGCGCGACGCTCGACGACGAGGAGAACTACCTCATCAAGAAGCTGTACACGGCGCTCGGGGCGATCCAGGTCGAGAACCAGGCCCGGCTTTGACACAGCTCGACCGTCCCCGGTCTGGGGGCTTCGTTCGGTCGCGGTGGCGCCACGACGTTCCAGCAGGACCTCGCGA
>DASSDE010000717.1:0-2781 GCA_035697365.1 Kribbella sp.
TGGTGCTTCTCCAGCATCCCGACCACCTTGATCAGTACGTCCTGCGTCACCAGATCCGCCCCACCGACCGAGCCTAGCCGCTCACGGATCCGCTCTGCCACGGCCGCGATCCGCCGACCGAGCTCCCAGACCACCGCGTGGTCCGCCGACGACTGCACCTCGACAGCCTCGACGCGCGATCCGGTCGCCACTGCCGAGCTCTGTCCATCGGGTATGAATCCCAACGTCACCGCTCGCTCGGCGACAACATCCGCGAGCTCGCGCCAGTCCCCCACCAAGTCGTCGAGGAACAGATGCAGGCTGTGCGCAGCCGGCCCCACCACACTCCAATGCAGCTGCTTGCCGATCAGCGACAGGTCGATCAGGTCGTGCAGCGCGACCTGCAACTCCGCTCCGAGGGCCGCCCGCTCGTTCGGATTGTCCAGCGGCGGCAACTGCACCGAGTTCGCAACAGATTCCATAGCCATACCCCACCTGTGTCATGTCCGGCGCCGGACCTTTCCGCGCCACCCCGACCAATCACGCCCCGCGACGTACCACGAGCTGGTAGGAGTCGGTGACGAGCTGCCGTACCAACTGCTCGTCCACGGTGCCCCCACCTTCCACCGTGATCCAGTGCTTCTTGTTCATGTGATAGCCGGGCGTGATGTCCGCGTACCGCTCCCGCAGGGCCACGGCATTGTCCGGATCGGCCTTCAGCACCAGGACCGGCCGACCGGGCAGATCCGTCATCAGCATGAAGACCTTGCCGCCCACCTTGTAAAGGTCCCAGTTCGGGTCCAGACGGTGCTCCAGCTCCGCACCCGGCAGGCTCACTGCAACGTGATCTGCCAGCTTCTGCAGCTCTTGCGTTTCCACCGTGATCAACTCCGTCCTCGCTGCGACGAGCAGGCGATGTTCGTTGGTGGCGGCCACGATCCGGATCTTTCGATCGGCGCGCGTGGCGGTAAGACCCGGGGCCGGGCGGACACCAACGATTCGCAATCCCCTACCGGAGGCTGATTCGCTGTGTCACGACTGAAGACCCCCGCGCTGGACGAACTGCCGGCCGGCCCGCGGCAGATCCTCGACAAGCTCGGTGCGCAACTCGGGTTCGTCCCGAACATGTTCAAGACCATCGCCTCGAACCCGACGGTCCTCGAGGTCGTCACGGGCCTGCAGACCACGATGAGCAGGGTTCTGGACGCCCGGACCCGGCACAGCATCGCGCTGGCCGCGTCGCAGGTCAACGGCTGCGACTACTGCCTGGCCATCCACTCGTACTCCTCGTCCGAATTCGGCGGCATGTCGAGCGACGACATCGCCCTCGCCCGCGCGGGAAGCTCGAGCGATCCCAAGCGCGCCGCGGCGGCTCGCTTCGCTCAGCAGGTGGTCGACACCCGCGGAAAGGTCAGCGACGCCGACCTCGCAGCGGTCCGGGACGCCGGCTACTCCGACCCGGAGATCCTGGCGATCGTCACGGTCGCGGTGCAGGCGCTGCTCACGAACTTCATCAACAACGTGAACCAGACCGACATCGACATCCCCGCCGTCGACGCGGTCGGCTGACGCGATGAGCTCCGAGCTGTACGAGAGGTTCATGGCGCTGCACACTCGCGCCGGCGGCCTCGTTCTGCCGAACGCCTGGGACGGGCTCTCGGCGCTGCTGCTGGCCGACGCCGGTTTCGAGGCGATCGGGACCTCGTCGGTTGCGCTCGCGGCCACACTGGGCCGGCCGGACGGGCGTCACCAGGTCACCCGCGCCGAGCATCTGGACCATGCGGGACTGCTCGGCCGGCTCACCGGGTTGCCGGTCAACGGCGACTTCGAGGACGGGTACGGCGAAACGCCCGCGGATGTCGCGGCGACGGTCGAAGCCGCCGTCGAGTACGGCCTGGCCGGCATCGGGATCGAGGACACCTCCGGCGATCCGGAGCGACCGATCCGCGACTTCGACGAAGCCGTCGCTCGCGTCCGGAGCGCGGTCGAGGCGGCCAAAGGCCGGATCGTCGTCACCGGCCGTACCGACAACTTCATTCAGGGCCGCCCAGATCTCGACGACACCATCCGGCGGCTGACGGCCTTCGCCGAGGTCGGCGCGGACGTGCTGTACGCCCCGTACCCACCCGACCTCGACGCGCTGGGCGCGATCATCACCGCGGTCGCACCGACACCGGTCAATGTCCTCGTGTCGCCGGCGGACAACGTGCTGACGGTCGCCGAGCTGCAGCAGGCCGGCGTCCAGCGCATCAGCTTGGGCCCGTGGCTCTACGTCCACGCGATGGGAGCCCTCGAAGAAGCCACCAAGGCTCTGGTCGCGGGCGACCTGGCCTCGGCCGCGACCGGCATCAGCTTCGAGCGTGTCGGCGAACTACTTGCCCACAGCAAGAACTAGACCTTCGATCACAGGAAGAAGACAGACATGGACCTCGACAAGCTCATGGGCAAGCACCTCACCAGGTACTTCGACCCCAGCAGGACGATCCCGGCGGAGACCCTTCAGCAGCTGCTGAAGTTCCTGCGTTCGGCGCCCACGTCGACCAACATCCAGCCGAACCACTTCTACGTCCTCGCCACCGACGAAGGCAAGAAGCGGCTCGCGGACAACCTGGGCGAACGCTTCCAGGACAACGGCGAGAAGGTACTGAACTCCTCGCACACCATCATCGTCACCACCCGGGCGGATCTGCCCGAGAGCCACGTCGAGGCGGTGTTCAGCAAGGAGCGCGCCGACGGCCGGTTCCCGGACCCGGCGAAGCAGGAGCTGTGGGAGTCGATGACCCGCGACTTCCTGAGCCTGCG
>DASSDE010000718.1:0-2235 GCA_035697365.1 Kribbella sp.
GCGGCCGCCAGCAGGGAGCCGTCGATGATGCCGGCCAGGCGTTCATCAGGAGTTCCCGGGATGGACAAGATGCCGGCGATGCCGTCCAGCCATCGGTCCAGCAACTCGGCGGCCAGGTGCTCCTTGGTGGCGAAGTAGTACGACACGAGGCCGCGGGAGACGCCCGCGGCGGCGGTCACGTCGGAGATCGACGCGGCCTCGAAGCCCTTCGCGGCGAACACCTCCAGCGCCGCACCCAGGATGCGCTCGCGGGACCGCTCCCGCAGCTCCTGGTTGACACTCGCCGATCGCGGCACTGGCTCCTCGCACTGGTCAGGGCCCTGAAGCGCCGGGCAACCCCCCATTCACCGTGCCCGGCGCCTCGGGGCTGACCCCCCGTGACTACGGCCCCTCCCCAGGCGCCGTCTATAGACTGGACGTCCAGTCAACAAATGTCAAAGGTTGTCCCGTTTTCTGGACACGAGCGGTGACGGGTAAGATGTAGGGGCTGCGCCCTGTGTCGAGTGGCACGTGAAACCAGCCGTAGCCACCGCCAGATCCCTCTGATTGCTTGGAGCGCTTCCTCATGCCTGTCCGTAACGACCTGCGCAATGTCGCGATCGTGGCCCACGTCGACCACGGGAAGACCACCCTCGTCGACGCGATGCTGTGGCAGTCCGGCGCGTTCGGTGCCCATCAGCACGTCGACGAGCGGGCGATGGACTCCGGCGACCTGGAGCGTGAGAAGGGCATCACGATCCTCGCCAAGAACACCGCCGTCCGGCACAAGATGGCCAACGGCGAGCAGATGACGATCAACATCATCGACACCCCCGGCCACGCCGACTTCGGTGGTGAGGTCGAGCGCGGCCTGTCGATGGTGGACGCGATCGTGCTGCTCGTGGACGCCTCCGAGGGCCCGCTGCCGCAGACCCGGTTCGTGCTCCGCAAGGCGCTGGCGCGCAGCATGCCGGTGATCCTCGTGGTGAACAAGGTGGACCGTCCGGACGCCCGGATCTCCGAGGTCGTCGACGAGACGTACGAGCTGTTCCTGGACCTGCTCGACCACGACGCCGACCAGAGCGCCCTGGACTTCCCGGTCGTGTACGCGTCGGCCCGCGCCGGGCGCGCCTCGCTGACCCAGCCGGCCGACGGCGGGCTGCCGGACTCCGAGGACCTCGAGCCGCTGTTCGAGACCATCCTGAACAACGTCCCCGCCCCGGAGTACACCGAGGACGCGCCGCTGCAGGCGCACGTCACCAACCTGGACGCCTCGCCGTTCCTCGGCCGGCTCGCCCTGGTCCGCGTGCACGAAGGCACGCTGAAGAAGGGCTCGCAGGTCGCGTGGTGCCGCCACGACGGCTCGATCCAGAAGGTCAAGATCACCGAGCTGCTCGTCACCGAGGCGCTCGAGCGCGTCCCCGGCGACTCGGCCGGACCGGGCGACATCGTCGCGATCGCGGGCATCCCGGAGATCATGATCGGCGACACCCTGACCGACCCGGACAACCCGAAGCCGCTGCCGCTGATCACCGTCGACGAGCCGGCCATCTCGATGACGATCGGTACCAACACCTCACCGCTGGCCGGCCGGGTCAAGGGCACGAAGGTCACCGCCCGCCTGGTCAAGGACCGCCTGGACCGTGAGCTGGTCGGCAACGTGTCGCTGAAGGTGCTGTCGACCGAGCGGCCGGACGCCTGGGAGGTGCAGGGCCGTGGTGAGCTGGCGCTGGCCATCCTGGTCGAGCAGATGCGCCGCGAGGGCTACGAGCTGACCGTCGGCAAGCCGCAGGTGGTCACCCGCGAGATCGACGGCAAGCGGCACGAGCCGGTCGAGCGGCTGACGATCGACTGCCCGGAGGAGTACCTCGGGACCGTCACCCAGCTGCTCGCGGTCCGCAAGGGCCGGATGGAGCAGATGACCAACCACGGCACCGGCTGGGTCCGGATGGAGTTCCTGGTCCCGGCCCGTGGGCTGATCGGGTTCCGGACCGAGTTCCTCACCGACACCCGCGGTACCGGGATCGCGCACCACGTCTTCGAGGGCTACGAGCCCTGGTTCGGCGAGCTTCGTACGCGGCCGTCCGGGTCGCTGGTCTCGGACCGGTCCGGCGCCGCGACGTCGTACGCGATGATCAACCTGCAGGAGCGCGGCACCATGTTCGTGGAGCCGGCCACCGAGGTGTACGAGGGCATGATCGTCGGCGAGAACTCGCGCTCCGACGACATGGACGTCAACATCACCAAGGAAAAGAA
>DASSDE010000719.1:0-4834 GCA_035697365.1 Kribbella sp.
CGAGCGTTTCCTCGTCGAGTCCGCCGTCGTCAACCGCAAGTCGCGCCGCTGCAGCGGCCAGCAGGCTGGAGCGGCCCCAGTCCCCCGGGTCGAGGGTGCGGACCAGGTCCGCGGCGTCAAAGTCCTTGACCTCGCCGGCCAGGCGACGGGGGAAGCCCGACGCGTCGAAGCTGGCAATGGCCGAGACTCCCGAACGCCCGCGGCGCAGACCTTCGGTGAAGGCCGGTACGCCGATGCCGATGTTGGACACCGGCCCGATCCCGGTGATGACCACCCGCCGCATGACCCGGCCCACCCGGCTACTCGGACCAGCCCGCATGGCCGGCCGTGACGGTGTAGACCGCGTCCAGGTTCTCCATCTTCTCCAGCTCGGACTGCGGGATCTCGATCCGGTACTTCTTCTCGATCCGGGCGAGCATCTCGATCGCCCGCAGCGAATCGGCCTCGTATTCCTCGACGAAGTTGCCGTCGCCAGTGAGCTCCTCGGGTTCGAGCTCGAGCACGTCGGCAACCAGCTCACGCAGCTCTTCGTAGTGGGTGGTCGACACCTCGGTCATGATCGGATCTCCTTCGTCGTCGTCGCGCCTGTCAGGTCTCGCGGGAGGGCCGGCAGCTCGGTCGGGGTCCGGCCGACCGCGAGCAGCGAGTCGGCTTCGGCCACGACCGTGCCCCGGACCTCGCTCGTCGTGCTCACCATCGCCGATGCCGGTCCGCAGTGCTGGAGGTTGACCCGGTGCCGCAGTGTGTCGCCGGCCTTCACCTGCCGGAGCATCCGGAAGCCTCGGACCACGGCGAGCATCGGGATCAGGTCGGCGCCGAGCGCCGTACTGGCGATCCACAACAGCGCCGCTGCCTGCCCGATCGATTCGAGCACCAGGACGGGCGGGTACGCCGCTGTCGCACGACCCCCCGCGATCTCGGCGAAGCAGGGTTCGCCGATCCGGACGGTGTGGACAGCGACAAGGCTCCGTCCGGCGCTGAGCGACTCGACCCGGTCGACCAGCAGCATGTCCGGCCCGTGGGGAAGCCGGCCTGGGAGTTGCTCGAGCGTCGTCGCGCGGGATGGGTTCATGGCAGTGGCTCGATCGTGAGGCTCGCGCTGGCGACGAGTCGCCCGGCGCGGGTGACCCTCGATCGGATGCCGACCGCGCGGCAGCCAGGGTCGGCCAGGTCTGCCGGGTCGCGGCGGGCGCTGATCTCGATGCGGTCGCCCGGGTACACCGGTGCCACCAGACGCAGGGTGCGGACCTGCGTGACTGCCCAGGGCATGGGGGTCTGGTCGACGAGCTCGAGCGCCAGCCGGCTGCAGAGCTCGGCGACGAAGACGCCGGGGAAAACCGAGAAGCTCGGGAAGTGACCGCGCTGGTAGACACCGTCGTACGGAACGTTGACCACTCCCACGATCTCGCCACCAGCTGCCGCCCGCGCCGGCATCCGGACGGTCGCGAGCGGCGAGGCGTGTCCGAGCCACGGCTGGGTCGCGGCGGCGGTCACAGGACGATTCCTCCGTCGACCTGGATCACCTGTGCTGTGATGTATCCCGAGCTCGACGACAGCAGGAAGGCGATCACCGCGCTCACGTCCCTGACCGCGCCGAACCGCGCCAGCGGGATCGACGCCAGGGCGCGCTCACGCTGCCGATGCGACAACCCGGCGGTCATGTCGGTCTCGATGAACCCCGGTGCCACCGCGTTCACCCGCACGCCGTACGGCGCCACCTCCTTGGCCAGCGCCTTCGTCAATCCAATGATCCCGGCCTTGGCCGCCGAGTAGTTGGTCTGCCCGCGGTTACCCTGCACGCCGGCAGCCGACGAGACGTTCACGACCGCACCACTGCGCCGTTTGAGCATCCGGTACGTCGTCGACCGACAGATGTTCCACGTACCTGTCAGGTTCGTCTCGATCACCTCCGACCAGTGCTCGGGCGGCATCGTGACGGCGAGTCCGTCCCGGGTGATTCCCGCGTTGTTCACCACGCCTCCGATCGGGCCGAGCGTCTCCTCCGCCCGCGCCACGAACTCGTCGGTGCTGGACAGTTGCGCGACGTCGCAGGCCACCAGCAGGGATCGTGCGCCGAGGGTGCCGAGCTCCTCGGTGAGCCGGTGCGCGGCAGCATCGTCGCGGACGTAGCAGCCGCTGACCGCGGCGCCACGACGGGCCAGGTCAAGTGCGACTGCCCTTCCGATACCGCGGCTGACGCCCGTGATCAGTACATGGTCCGGCAACTGGAGATCGACTGTCACAGTGAGGCCCTCCATCGGATGGCTCGTCGGCACGATTCCGGGACCGCTCCTCGACGACCGTCGCGAGCAGGGCCCACTCGTTGGAGACCGTTCTGGCGAGCTTGGCGAGCACGAAGTCGCAGTGCGGCTCAAGGCCCGACAGGGCCTGCAGCCAGCCGTCCACACCTGAAGCCCGGCCGCGCAGCCAGTGCAGCAGGTGGCGCCCCGACTCGGTGAACCGCACCGACGGGTCGTTGCACAGCGTCTCCAGCAGCCTCCCTCGTTCGCCGCCGTCGATGAAGACCTGCACCGGCTCCTCCGGCGGGTCCTGGTCGAGCACCAGTTCAGCGTCGCCTGGCACCGCGTCGCGGAACGCCCGCGGAACCGGGTGCGCACCCCGCCGCAACCGCTCCTTCACGTCCCTGGCCGTGCCGACCGAGATTCCGGCGGCGGCCGCCACCTGCCGCAACGTGGCGTCGGGGTTGGACCTGAAGATCTCGCTGGCCTTCAGACGTCGCGCGCCGCCGTCGGTCGGCCGGATCTTGCCGTCGCGGCCGATCCGCGGCTCTGCGCCATCGGCTGCCTGGAGCCTGCGACGCAGCTGTGCGACGGTCGAGGCCGACAGCCCGCAGACCGCGGCTAGCCGGCGATCCGACCACTGCGGAAAGGCCGTGAAGATCCGTACGGCAGCGGCGCGACGGTCCGCGAGGGACAACGGGAGGCCGTGGCTGTTGTTGGCCTCGACCGCCAGGACGAACGCGACCTGCTCGTCTCCGTGGAACCACAGCACGGCGATCGTCGTGTCGCCGCGCCGTCGGGCGGCCTCGACCCGGTGCTCACCGTCGATCACCCGACGGGTTTCCGCGTGCACGACGATCGGCGGCAGTACCCCACCGGATTCGGCGAGCAGCCGCACATGATCGGGGTCGATGCCGCGCAAGCGGGGCGAGTCGGCAGCGGAGATCTCGGCCAACTTGAGCTCGCCGGGCACCAGCCGCGCGGTCGTCAGATTCGGTGCCCCCAGGGCCGTGGCCGGCTCTCCGAGATATTCGTGTCCAGATTCAACCATCCATCCCCCTACAACCGAGCGGAAAGTGTCTGTCTTTGGACATCCACACCGGAGACTATGCATTCATTGTTCAACCGCCGGGTACATGCAGTTGAACACCCTCCGGAGCCGTCTGGCCACCAAATTGCACCTTGTTGCAAACCTCCCGGAGGACGATGCACGGCGCTGATCGGCCCGCTAGACTTAGGGATTCGCGGAGCTGCGGCGCGTCTCGTCGCCGTAACGCTATTGCTCGCGAACGACCATCCGGAGCTCCCGGATTCCGTTCATGAAATTGGACTCCAGGCGCACCGGATCGGCACCGCGACCGAGTCGCGTCAACCACGGCCGGAATGCGCCGAAGAGCGCGACGGCTTCGGCTCGCGCAACATGCCAACCGAGACAGAAATGTGGTCCGACACCAAATGCGAGGTGCGGATTCGGAGACCGCCGCGGATCGAATCTGTCCGGCTCGGTGAACACGGTCTCGTCGCGGTTCGCGGACACGTAGTACAGGACGACCTTGTCGCCGGCGGCGATCGGCTGGGTGCCAAGGACCGTGTCGTTGGTGGCGGTCCGGCGGAACTGCATGATCGGCGTCGACCAGCGCAGCAGTTCGTCGACGAACGTCGGCAGCAACTCCTGGTCGGCAGCCAGCTGACCGGCCACCTCTGGAGCAGCAGTCACCAGCTCGAGCCCGGCCGAGAGCAGATGCCGCGTCGTCTCGTTCCCTGCGACGATGAGCAGCAGCCACAGATGACTGAACTCGAGCTCGGTCAGGCGTCGGCCGTCGGTCTCCGAACGGACGAGCCTGCTGACCAGGTCGTCCCGCGGCCGGTACAGGCGGTCCGCCCGGATGTCGGCGGCATAGCCGAACGCGTCCGCGATCGCCTGCTTGAACACGCGAATGTCTCCGCCGCCGAAGGCTGGATCGTCGAAGCCGACGAGCGCATTGCTCCACTCCATGAACAGCCCGCGGTCCTGCCGCGGCACGCCGAGGAAGTCGGCAAGTACCAACAGCGGGAGCTCCGCGGCCAGGTCCGCGACCGCTTCGAAGGCTTCGGCCCGCACGGCACGCCGCACCACTGCCTGCGCATGCCGGTCGATCGACTCCTGCATCGCGCGAACCGCCCGCCGGTCGAGCACCTGGGTGACGCGCTCGCGGTACGCGCGATGCTCCGGGGCGTCCATGCCGACCAGCATCCGCCGCATCCGCTCGAGGTCGCCGCGCGACTGCGGTTCGGGCAGGAATGGACCTCGGACGGCCGACGAGAACAGGTCCGGTCGGCGCGACACCTCGTCGACCAGCGCATGCGACGTCACGGCCCAAAAGCCGGGACCCCGGGACGACCGGACCAGTTCGCCCGATCGGCGCAGCACCTCCGGTTCCTCGATCCAGGCGACCGGGGCTTCTCGCCGCAGTGTCCGGAAGAGCTCGTACGGCGGGCCGGCCAGGTAGGTCCGCGGCTCGGCCAGCGCGTCGTACTGCGGCGATCGCCGCAGCGGCGCCGTCATCCGGCACCTGCCGCCGCCGGTGCGCCGGCGGGATCGGCAGGGAGGAGAC
>DASSDE010000720.1:0-6710 GCA_035697365.1 Kribbella sp.
ACCGGGACCGACAACACCGAAGGGTTGCTCAAGGCACCGGATTCGCTGACCATCACGGCCGAGTCGGACCTGGTCGTGTTCGGCGACGGGATGGAATCCGACACCTTGAGCATCGGCTGGGGTCAGCGCGTCGAGGTCGCCGCCGCCGCCGTCAAGTTGCACTTGGTGGTCTGAATCGTCGCCTGCCAAGCGGAGTACAGCCGCCGCGCCGACCCGCCCCGCAAGCAGCCCCCGCGTGCTACGCAGCCGCTAGCTTCGTCGCTTCGCTCCTCAGGCGAGGCCGCTCCGCGCGCTCCCGCCCACCCCGGGCTATCGCCCGGAACTGCGGCTCCGCCGCGGGATGCCGGCTGACGCCGGCTTTTGCAAGCTACCGCTCGCCGGTGACTGCTAGGGCACCGCAACGCAGCAGGCGAACCCTGGTGAGGAGCTCCGGCGCTAAGGCCAACCTGGACAAGCTGCACGCGGGGACGACAACGTCGAGACCCTAGGCATGCAGTCCATACCGTCGATCTTGAACAGGTTGTCCTACCTCGAACCCGGCGCTTGGCCGACCAGCCGCTGGCCGTCAGCTCCGCACGGGCGCTTTGAGATGGAGCCGGCCGTTGTCGACGATGGCGAGGTGCCCGTCGCCTACGTCGGCGGGAAGGTCGGCGACAATCGCCGGTACGTGGTCTTCGCGGAGGAGGATTGCCAGGTGACACAGGTCGGATCCGCCGGCGAAAACGAACCCGGCGACGTGCCCGATGAGCCGCGACAAGATCACGTAGGGGCGATCTGCATAGATGACCGGAGGTGCCGGGAGTCCAGCGATGCAGTCGAGCAGACGGGCGATGTAGTGGCTCTCCGGCACGTCGGCATCGCCCTTGATCGACACGATGGGTGCGATGGACAGGCGCGTCAGAGCCTCGTCGTCGGACAGCATCAGTAGCGGGCCTCGAGCTGCGCCCGCGCTGAGCGTGCTGCCGGTCCAGCTGCTGGCCCGAGTGGTATCGGTGGTCGAGTAGTCGATGAAATGCGGCACTCGATCGTCGTGGACCCATTCGAGATAGGTCGCTGGGTAGAGGCCTGTCAGGGTGTGGGTGAATGCGGCAACCTGTTGCAACTGGTCGAGGCTCCAGGGTGCTGGCGTCTCAAGTGTGGCCCAGGACTGCCCATCGTCCAAGGCAGGCAGGGCCAGCGAGCTGGGGCTGGTGAGGCCACGATTGATGGCCAGCAAGCCCTCGGCGGAATGCTCCATCGTGGTTGTCCCGTCCGGGTTCGCGCGCGTGACGGCGCCAGAGATCCCGCGGACGAATGGCCGCAGCAGGATCGTGTGCCGCGCGCGTGGCTCGCCCTGCAGGTTCAGGACCGTGCTCAGGAATCGCTCCAGGTCGCAGGCGGGCAAGATGTTCTGGCGTGCGGAGGGGCCGAGGTCGACGATGACTTCGCCGGTCAACTTGTCCCACCACTCCGGCCGCAGGCCCGGGTCATTGAGACCCCCTCCGTTAAGGGTGATCAGCCAGCCGTCGTCGACGGTGACGCCATGCCGGGACGCGAAACCGAAGGCCGAGCTGCGCTTGGTGGTGACGCTCAGGTAGACGTCGGCGCAATCGCTGAGCTCAATGCCGGCGGGGAGCTGCTCACTGTTGTAGAGCGATGTGGTGACGAAGACCGGATCGGCTGGCGTGGCCACAGCCAGGGCGGCGGTGACCGGCCGGACCTGGAGCAGCCGCAACCCGCCAGGGTGCCAGGCCCATTCGATGTCGACCTCGTGCCCGAGGTGGGTCCGCAGTGCGCCTGCCAAGTCAGCGACCTGGTCGTACGGCGGAGGTGGGGCGGACTGGGCATCGATGTCGTAGCGGCGAGCTGAGGTCAGGCCGGACACGAGATGCTCACCGGTGCCAACGGTCGCGCAAACCAGGGTTCGGTCGTCCTGGGTGAACGCGACCCCCGCCAGGTCGGCATCCACCATCTGCTGGACGATGACCGCGATTCGCGGTGCCGGGTCGGTGTCTCCTGCTCGGAGCCGGGCTAGGACGGCTCGCGGGCTGTAGAACGAGGCCCAGCAGGCGATGACCGCCTCGGCCACGTCGGCAAGTGTCGTCAGGTGCAGGAACGACTCGTACAGGCCGGCGTGGCTACGCGTGGTGCCGTCTTCGACGAGGCTGGAGGACCTGACGGCCCATGGACCGTTGTTGCCGGCGTCAGCGCACCAGCCGGCCAGTGCCTTCCACACGGCCGAGGGCAGAGTCATTGATTCGACGACCGCGGCCAGCCGTGCGTCAAGGTTGATCAGTTCGTTGCCAGCGGTGGCGGCGACCTCGTGAAACAGTTCGGCCAGTGCTGCGGTACGGAAAGACCCGAGCGCGTCTGTGAAGGCGCCGACCGGAATACCGACGGCGTGCGGTACTGCGGCGCGGCCGTCGAGCCGGTCGGCTACAGCGGCGAGGTTGGCGAACTTCGCTCCAACCACGGTCAGATCGCGGCCAGCCGGAGAGTCGAGCGCAATCAGGAGAGGGACCTGCGTCACTACGGAGTTCGTGAAGTTCACGGTGTGGTCCTCACTGTCCAGCTCAGGGGCTGGGCGCGCGGACCGCTAGTTGAGCGGTTGGGCCAGCCATTTGGTGAGAAGGGTGTCGACCTGGTCGTGCAGATCGCGCGGCGCGAGCGTTGTGGTGTCGACGCTGTAATCCGCGCAGATCGTGTCGTAACCCCAGGTGGCGTTGGAGTCAGGGACGATGGTGTGATCTCCGCGGACGTGCAGCCGCTGAGTACGCACCTCGTCGGTGCAGGTGACGTGAACGAACGCGAACCCGTCGGCGGCGAGCCTGGGGTAGTCGACGGCCGCGTCGCGGAGGTCGTCATTGATCACGACCGAGGTCGTGGCTTGCCCGACTCGGGTGAGGAAGTCGTCGGCCAAATAGTCGGAGTTGATGCGGCGCAGCCAGGTCGCCACAGTGCGCAGCACGTCGTTGTCGTGCTCCCATGGGCCGATCGGCTTGCCCGCGGTCGCGTAGATGTGGCTCTGGATCCGGTAGAGCGGTTCGGCGAGCTTGATGACCTGCACGGTGTGCCCGCGCTCTTCCATGCCGGCCTTCAGACTTGCGGCGACAGTGGACTTGCCGGAGCCGGCCAGCCCGTAGAGGGCCAGTTTGCGCGGCGGCACATCCACTGCGGGTTCCCTTCTCGGAGCTGGTCACGTCGGCTGCTGTCCAGCGGCGGGACGCAGCCAGGATAGCTTCGACCAATGATCCTCCAGGCTGGCCACACCGTGGCTCGCCAGGAACTCGCGCGTGAAGGCAACCAGTTGCTCGTATTCGCCGTGCAGCAGGCCCAGGTCGACCGGACGGAGCGTGCGGGTGCGGACGTATTCGACCTCGACCTGGTGCAGAGGATCAACCAGCCCGGCACGGTCGGTGCACCTGTCGAGCATGATCGAGAAGACATGCCCGGAGACCAGCGACTCCAGCAGGACGTTGTACCGGACCCTTCGGTACACCCCTCCCCAGGCCGGACGAAGCCCCCAGCGGTCGGCGATCACGGCCGTGAGGTCTGGGTTCGGCCCGAGCACCACTCCCTCGGTCAGGTCTTCGTGACGCATCTCGGCATCGGCAGTGAACCTCTTGCGCCGGATGATCCAGGTGCCGTTGACGGCGGGGATGAACGCGATGTATCCGCGCTCGGCGCGAGGCGCGGTGATCTCGAACAGGTGGTTGTCGAAGTCCCATTGCTCGAAGCCGCCGTTGTTGCCGTGTTCACAGATCCAGTCCTCCAGGCCACCGTCCCGAACGGCGTCCAGGATCAGGGTGGTCAGACGCCACAGGTCAGGCCAGCCCTGGAGGGTGAACTTGTACTCCAACTCCTGACCAGGCAGCGCGTTGACGAACCAGCGTTGATGATTGACCGCCCGCGACCCGCAGGCGCGGTGACGTTCGGCCAGCTCGCTGGTCCAAGCGGTCTGGTTTGCGCCGGGCGAATCGCGAGTCAGAGTGGAACCGGGCAGCGCGACGAACAGGACATCGTCGCCGGTGAAGGATTGCTGCGTGTACGGCGTCCACCCGTCGTCGACGGCCCGGAGCAGGAACAACGGTGCCAGGCCGCGACACCGCGCACGCATCGACGGATCGAGCGTCACGACCGCCGTATTAGCCGCAGCGGTGAGCCCCTCCGGGGTGACATCTATCGCTACCGTCACAGGCTCGGAACCTTGAGGTTCGTGCCGAAGGCTGGCCGGCCCGGCCAGCAAGACGGTTCGCCCGGCCGGAGCAGCGTCGATCGGCGTGCTGGTTGGGTGTGACGTGATCATCGGCAACATGGCGTCGGTCTTCATCGGCTCCGCTCCTCGGTGTGGTGTCCAGATTGAGTTGGTGTCGGCGAACGGGCGCAGACACAGGGGTCGGTACTCCCGCCCGCCGAGCTCGGGCGGGTCCTCAACTCCCCCGTGGCAGGCGCCTCGCCGCGCTCGGGGCCAGGGGAGTTGAGGACTCCGGGTCGAGCGGGTCTGCGCCGGGCGGGTGATGAATCCGCGTGCGCGTCCTGGTGCGGTGAGGAGGTCCGCTCTGACGTGGTGAGTGGCGTGGGCCCGCCGGTTCAGGGAGCTCACAGACCGGCCCTCCCTTCTGAGTGCCGGCGCCTCGTGATCCAGCGCGGTCAGGCGGATACCGCTGGCCAATATGGTTTGACGCGTCATCGTTGGGCTCCCTGTCCGCTACAAGTTCGCTGCTTCTAGGACACCGGTCCGGGAGTCCCCGGACGTAGACGTGACCACTCAGGGTGCAACCGGCTTGCACAACCTGCAAACATCGGTCACGCTCGAACTCCCGCCGCAGTGGATCGAGGTGACCGTTGAGTACCCCCTCCGCCTGGACCACGATGTCGGCTGTCGCACAAGCAGCCGACGATGGTGACTTCGGCATCGTTCTGCGCATCGCCCGTGTCGCCGCCGGATTGAGTCTGAAAGACGCGGCGCGCCTGGCTGGGGTCTCCGCTTCGACGCTGAGCCGGATGGAGACCAAACCCGGCCGAGCCTGGGACGTACGCGACCTTCGCCGCCTCGCTGAGGTGTTCGGGATCCCGGAGAAGCTGTTCGGACTGTCGCGCCCGGTCTCAGGCCTGAGCACCGCTAGCCTGAGCGCAGGTGTCGATGAGGAAGGTGATCCGATGCGCCGACGCGACCTGCTCGCGACGACCGCCGCGGTCGTGACCGGCGCAGCAATGCTGCCTCTGGGCCAAGCGACCGCCGCGTACGGAATGGCCGACACCATCGAGGACGTGCTGTTCGGGCGGGCCGCCGCCGTGCCTATTCCTGATCACCAACTGGCGGCGCAGCTCGCGGCAGCGCGCACCGACTTCCGCGCCACCCGTTACGGCCAGCTGGCCCGACGTCTACCCAGGCTGCTCGCACAAGCAGTCGCCGGCCGCGACGCCGCCTCGACCAGCGAGGTCGGGCAGGCGTCCGCTCGGCTGGCGCAAGCCTACTGCCTGGCAACGGAACTACTGGTCAAACTGCACGACGACGGGATGGCCTGGGCCACAGCCGACCGCGCGGTCCAAGCCGCCCGCACCGGCAACGACCCACTGACGTTGGCCGAGGCCCGACGCTGGGCCGCCACCGTGATGCGGCGAACTCACCACCGCGACGGCGCCCAGCGGCTCATGCTCGACGCAGCAGACCAACTGCGGACCGACACCGGCCTGACCAACACCACGACCGCCGCCGAGTACGGGCAATTACTTGCCACCGCTTCATACACAGCGGCGCTACGCGATGACCGCGACAACGCCTGGGCCCTGCTCGGCGAGGCCGAGGCCGAGGCACGTCGTATGAAGCTTGCCAAGGGCAACCGCTTCAACCTGCTCGACCTGGCCGTCTACAAGATCAGCGTCTCGCGGGTTCTCGGCGACTTCGGCACAGCCGTCGACTACGCCCGCCTGGTTGACCCCGCCGGCATAACCACACCTGAACGTCGCGCTCGCTACTGGGAAGACACAGCCCTCGCCCTCCACGGACGCGGCAACCGGCAGGCCGCCTTCCAAGCCCTCGTCGCCGCCGAACGAGACACCCCACAAGAAGTTCGCTTCCGTCCCTGGGCACAACAACTGACCCGCAACCTTCTCTCGGGCGACCACGGCAACAGCCTGCCTGGACTACGGGACTTCGCCGGCCGCATCGGCGCTCTCTGACCCCCAAGAGCCGACATCACTGGTCCCTCTGACGCTCGTGCTGGCAGCGTGGATCAGACCGGCAGCTTCTTCGCACGACCTCGGCACCACATCCGGCCAGCATCGCTGTTGCAGCGCCGAGAGTAACCGAGTCCACTCTGCGCTCCGGGCACCCGAGAGCCGGTATCCGTCGACGCTGTGCGGGCGGGCGTCCTGCCTAGCCCGCACCGCAGGCGGTTCAACCACATCACCCGCGAGGCCAGACAGCAGACCGCCACATCCACCGAACCACATTAGCTTCGCCGGAGCGTTCCACCCATCAACCACCCGCGCGCCGACGCAGTCGGCAAACAAGACAGCCGCGCCGGAGGCGTGTCATTTGCGGGCGGAGGCGAGGGCCGACGCCTTGATTGCGCGTCAGCGTGCTCATTCGCCGTACAGCTCGTCGTAGAAGTCGATCGGGACCCACGGGAAGTAGACGTTGTCGGCCCGCGTTCCCGGAACCGCACCGAGGCCGTTGATGACGGTCGCCGCACCGTTGGCGTGCCCAACGGCGTACAGGTAGCTGG
>DASSDE010000721.1:0-5542 GCA_035697365.1 Kribbella sp.
GTGCTGGCAGGCAAGGCGTGACGAACGACCAGAACAGGAGAAGTCGCCGATGAGCACCTACAGCCGCGTGACGGTGATCGGTGAGCGCCGCCGGCTGGATGCCGTGCTGCCCGCCGACCAGCCCCGCGGCGTACTGCTCCCGGATCTGCTGCGGATGCTCGACGAGCCGATGCAGCAGACCCCGCCGCGACGGTTCCTGACCACCGCGACCGGCGTCCTGGTGCCGCCGGAGGGGACGCTGTCGTCCGCGCAGATCATCGACGGCACGGTGCTCCGTCTGGCGTCGGAGGGCGAACTGCCGCCACCGCCGACCGTGTACGACGTGACCGAGGAAGCCGTCGAGGACCTGAAGCGCCGCGGCGCCGCGTTCAAGCCGAAGCACCGGCGGATCCTGGCCGGTGCCGGGCTGGTGTTCTCGATCATCGCCGGCGCGATCTCGGTGCTGGTCGCCGCGCCGCACGCGTTCACCTCGGCGATTCTGCTGGTGATCGCGGCGATCTGCGTCTTCGTCGGCATCGCGCTCGGCCGCAGCAACAACAAGATCGTGGCGATTCCGCTGGTCACCGGCGCGACCGTACTGCTCGCGGTCTCGATCGGCTTCTGGGCCCTGGAGGCGGACTGGGAGATCGGGCTGGTCGTCACCGTCGGCGCGCTCTGTCTGGCGTTCGGGCCGATGTTCTTCGCGGCGGCCGGTGTGGCCGGCGGCGGTGTGGTGGCCGGTGCGACCTCGGTACTGTTCGTCGCGGTCTGGATGATCGGCGCCGGCACCGACCTCGCGACGGACCGGACAGGCGCGCTGGCCGGGCTGCTCGCCGTACTGCTGCTGGGCCTGCTGCCGCGGATGGCGCTGGCGTTGTCGGGCCTGTCAGGTCTCGACGACAAGCGGGCGGCGGGTGGCGAGATCATGCGTGGCGACGTCCAGAGTGCACTCAACGCGGCACACCTCGGGCTGGCCCTGGCGACCGTACCGATCGCGCTGTCGTCCGCGGTGGCCGGGATCATGCTGCTCAAGTCGGGTGGCGCCTGGGCGGTCGCGTTCGCGCTGGTGCTGGCGTTCCTGCTCGCGTCGCGGTCGCGGCTGTATCCGCTGGTGAGTGAGGTCGCCGTACTGTTCGCGGCCGCGTTCACCATCGTGTCGGGCTGCGTGCTGATCGCCGCGGTGAACGGTCAGGGTGGTGCGTTCATCGCGCTCGGACTGCTCGTCGTCGTTGCGATGTTCTGCGTGTTCGGTCTCAGTTTCGCACCGGCGGAGCACGTCCGTGCGCGCCTCACGCAACTGCTCGACTATCTTGAGGTGGGGGCGATCATCGTGATGGTCCCGTTGGCGCTGGGAGTCTTCGGCGTCTACTCCAAGTTGCTGCACGCGTTCTGACGTTCGGATGGAATGACTGAATCGAACTGGCAGGGTGACATGCTGCGCCGGCTGGCGCCGCAGGCCCCGGCCGAAGAGACCGACCGGCCCGCGACGCCACCTGCCCCGGCACCCGGGCCGGCACCTGCGGGACCACCGCAGTACCCGAACCAGCCACCGCAGCAGTACCAGCAGCAGCAACCGCCTCCGCAGCAGTACCAGGAGCAGCAGTACCAAGGGCAGCAGTACCAGGGGCAGCAGTACCAGGGGCAGCAGTACCAGGGGCAGGGGCAGTACCCGCCGCAGCAGTACGGCGGGCAGCAGCCGTACCCACCACAGGGCTATCCCCAGCAGCAGTACCCCGAGCAGCAGGGCTACCAGCAGCCGCCGTACCAGCCGAACCCACAGCCGCCGTACCCCCAACAGCAGCAGCCCTACCCCCAGCAGCCCTACCCTCAGCAGCCGTATCCACAGCAGCAGGAGGAGTACCCGCCGCAGGGGCAGCAGAACCCGGGACAGGTCCCGTACCAGGAGTACTACGACCAGCCACCGCAGCAGCCCACCGGTGGAAGCTGGTCGACCCCGCCGACGCCACAGTCCGACCAACTCGGGACGCCGCTGCAGGAGCCGGACGGCGACTCGGTGTTCCGCAGGTTCCGCCGGATCGCGTCCGAGGCGGCGTACCTCGTCGGTGGCTCGGGCCGGATGCGGCGCGACGTCAACCACATCGCCACGATCCGGCGGCCGATCGCGATCATGCGCCGGATCGGCGTCCTGAGCCCGGTCACGAACGCCGGTACGTCGACGGTGAGTGCGCTGCTGTCCACGATGCTCAGCACCCAGCGCGCCGACCGCGTCGTCGTGATCGACGCGGATCCCGCCGGTGCCGAGCTCTCCCGGCGGCTGGAGTTCACGTTCGGCGCCGGACCGGTCGAGGGCGTCACGCTGGTCCGCAGCGAGGCCACCGCAGCGGCGATCCGGGCAACCCTGGCCGAGGTACAGGGCCAGGGCGCACGCGACGTCGGCCTCGCGGTCGTCGATTGCCCTGGGAGCATGTACGACGAGATCGGCTCGGAGATGGCGTCGTCGGGACACTGCGCGGTCCTCGTCGTACCGTCCGCACAGCAGGTCGCGGAGTACTGCCTGGCGCAGCTGGACCAGCTACCGCCGCAAGGTCAGGACGTCCTGCTGAACCGCGGTGTGATCGTGATCAGCATGGTCGAGAACGCGCATCCGAGCTCGGTCGACTGGCTGGTGGAAGCGTTCGGCCGGCGTGGCCTCGAGCCGGTCGTGTTGCCGTACGACGCGCACATCGTCACCGGCTGGCCGCTGCAGTCGGAGCAACTGCAGTCCGAAACCCGCGAAGCGGTCCTGGAACTGGCCGCCCGGGTGGTCGCAACGGTGACCACGGCTGCCAGCTGATTCTCAGGAACCTTCAAACTGCGGTTCAAGGTGAACCGTTCGGCTGATCAGGTCGTTTGACCTGGTGTACTGCGTTCAACTACTTCGACGATCAGCTCCCGGAGGTCCAGATTCATGCGCGATGACACGACGGCACCGGCCACCTCATCTGCCACACCGGCGGACGGACTGCGCGATCGCAGGACCGTACTCCGCTGCGCGGCGATGGTCGCCCTGGCAGGTGCCGGCGCGCCGCTCCTCGCGGCCTGCGGTGGCGGTGACTCCTCGAGCGGAGCGCCGTCGGCCAGCGGCTCCAGCTCCGCACCGAGCAGCGGTGCGACCTCCCCGTCGTCGGGTGCACCGTCGTCGAGCGCACCGGCCTCGAGTGCGCCGGCCGGTGGCGGTTCGGTGCTCGGCCCGGTGTCCGACGTACCGGTCGGCGGCGGCAAGGTGTTCAGCGACGCGAAGGTCGTGGTCACGCAGCCGACCGCCGGGACCTACAAGGGGTTCTCCGCGGTCTGTACGCACCAGGGCAACCCGATCGGCTCGGTGGAGGGCGGCCAGATCGTCTGCCCGTTCCACAACAGCCACTTCAGCATCACCGACGGCAGTCCGGTCAGCGGACCTGCCCAGTCGCCGCTGCCGGCGGTCAACGTCAAGGTCGAGGGCGGCAACATCGTCGAATCCGCCTGACCCGACCTTGCGTCCGAAGAAGCGAGGGCCAGAGGCCACACTCCTTCGGACGCAAGGCTCAGTAGTGCGTCAGGACTGGTCGGACGCGCCTACGTAGAGGAGCTGGTTCGGTGAACCGGTGCCGGGGTCGCCGACCTTGTCCGGTGTCGAGCTGGCGAGCAGTGCCTTCGCGACGTCGGCCGGGGTGGCGTCCGGGTGGTCGGCCAGGTAGAGCGCGGCGCCGCCCGCGACGTGCGGCGTTGCCATCGACGTACCGCTCATCTTCGCGGTCGCGTCCGGGCCGGTGATACCGACCGAGGTGATGTCGACACCCGGCGCGAACACGTCCACACACTTGCCGAAGTTCGAGAAGTCGGCGCGCTGGTCGGCGTCGTCCGTGGCGCCGACGGTGATCGCCGACGGCTCCTTGGCCGGCGAGCTCTGGCATGCGTCCGCGCCGTCGTTGCCGGCCGCAACGGCGTACGTGACGCCCGCGCCGACCGAGGCCTTCACCGCCGCGTCGAGCGCGTCGTCCGCGCCGCCGCCGAGGCTCATGTTGGCGACCGCCGGCTTCTTCGCGTTCTTGGTCACCCAGTCGATCCCGGCAACCACCGACTCGGTGGAGCCCGAACCGGAGCAGTCGAGCACCCGGACCGCGATCAGCTTCGCGGCCTTGGCCAGACCGTACGTCGTGCCGCCGATGGTGCCGGCCACGTGGCTGCCGTGACCCATGCAGTCGACGCCGTTCTGGCCGTCGCCGACGGTGTCGGTACCGACCGACGCGCGGTCGCCGAAGTCCTGGTGCTTGGCGTAGATGCCGGTGTCGATGATGTAGACGTTGACGTTCTTGGCGTCGGTGGACGGCTGGTA
This sequence comes from Kribbella sp., assembly GCA_035697365.1. Lineage (GTDB taxonomy): Bacteria > Actinomycetota > Actinomycetes > Propionibacteriales > Kribbellaceae > Kribbella. Next base: position 4,295 of record DASSDE010000721.1, read on the forward strand.
CTTCTTGTCCAGCGGCAGGTCGCGCTGGTCGGCGCGGTCCAGGCCCCACGGCGGGTCGTCCTGGCTGACTGTGATCTTCTGGTTCTGCTGGACGAACGCGACCCGCGAGTCGCCGGCGACCTTCTTGGCCTGCTCTTCGCTCATGCTGGCCGAGAAGCCCTTGATCGACGAGTCGTACTGGTCCTTGACCTTGACGTCGTAGCTCGTCGCCAAGCTCTGGCTGGCGACCCGGGTCTGGGCCCGCGTGTTCTGGCCGGAGAGTACGACGATGTAGCTGCCGGGGATCGCATTCGGGCTGCCGGCGCCACGGATCGAGACCGGGGCCGGCTGCGCCGCATCGCTGCCGGTCGCGGTGACGACCGCGCCGGTGACAGCCAGTGCGGATGCCGCGACCGCGGCCAGAACGGCACGTGGCCTGCTCAGGGAAGGGGACATGGGCGGAACTCCCTCGAGTTGACGCAAGGCCTTGTTGCCTCACGCAAAGGACCTGCACATCTACCCTGGTCCACACGCTAGGCAGCGCGCCCATCCCAGCCAGGGGTCAACCCAGCCTTATGAGGCAACCCGCAACACGACCGCAACGTTCACCCGGTTTGCCGCGTCCGGTGATTGGAATGCTTGCGCGCAGCGAACCCGTACGCGTCCTCGATCAGTGGGCGGAGTTGGTCCAGGGCGGTCGGGTTGATGATGGCGATCCAGTACTGCGGCGCGTAGAAGGGATGCGGCATCAAGGTGTCGCGGGCGGCGTAATTGTGGGTGGAGGCCAGGATCCAGTCGGCGTCGCGTTCGGTCGGGGGAGGGCCGAAGAGGTCGACGTACGTCGATTTGGTGACGCCGAGGTTCAGGCGGAACGCGCCGGGCTCATCGAGCCGGGACACCTGCTCGTAGTGGTCGCCGGTGACGACGGTGGCGAACGGCTGCTGCCGCTCCGGAGGCAGGTCGTGCTCGGGGTCGTACAGGTAGAAGAAGTCGTCCTGCGCCTCCAGCACCCGGACACCGGCGTGCTGGCGAAGGATCCGGTCGAGTTCGTCCAGTGAGGTCATACCTTCAAGTCTGTCATTGGACCAGCAGTAGAGACTTTGGTGCGATTCCGGATTTGTCGGCGGACCGAACTAGGGTGGTTGGGTGGCTGATCCGTCCTCCTACCGTCCCGCACCAGGGTCGATCCCCGACTCGCCCGGCGTCTACCGCTTCAGCGACTCCGGCGGGCGGGTGATCTACGTCGGCAAGGCGAAGAACCTGCGCGCC
>DASSDE010000722.1:0-2191 GCA_035697365.1 Kribbella sp.
TTCACGCTCAACCGCACTACCCGACCACCGCACATGTCCTGTCGGGCTGCACACCGGTCACATCGCCACCCGTTGGAGCGCCCCCGCCGCTGCTCGGGGCGGGGAGACCGTGGCCCGCACCACCAGAGCCGACTGGCCGAAATCCCTGGGGCTGGCTGGTCGAGCGCGCCCGGAAAGGTTGCAGACCCCCGGTTGAACGCTGAGGCCAGCCACCATTCTAAATCTGTTTTATTTCTTTTCCTTGCTTTTCTTCTTCAGTTTCTGGAGCTTTGCTTACTTGGCGTACAGGGCCTCGACGTCGGTGGTGTGGTTCTTCATGACGATGTGCCGGCGGAGGGAGAGTTTCAGGGACAGCTCGCCGGACTCCTGGGTCCAGTCGATCGGCAGGATGGAGAATTTCTTGATCGCCTCGGCGTGCGAGACCGACGCGTTCGCCTCGTCGACCGCCTTCTGGACCTCGGCGATCAGGTCGGCGTCGCGGGTCAGCAACGTGACGTCGGTCGGCTTCCCGCGCTCGGTCGCCCAACCCACGATGGTTTCGGGGTCGATCGTGATCAGGGCCGCGATGAACGGCTTGCCGTCGCCGACCACCATGCACTGACTGACCAGCGGGTGCAGGCGGATCTGGTCCTCGAGCATGCTCGGCGCGACGTTCTTGCCGCCGGCCGTCACCAGGATCTCCTTCTTCCGGCCGGTGATCTTGATGAACCCGTCGACGTCGAACTCGCCGAGGTCGCCGGTGTGGAACCAGCCGTCGTCGTCGATCGCGGCGGCGGTCGCCTCGTCGTTCTTCCAGTACCCGAGCATCACCTGGCCGCCCTTGAAACACAGCTCGCCGTCGTCCGCGACCCCGACGGAGACGCCCGGCAGCGGCCGGCCGACGGTACCGATCCGGAGGTCGTCCGGCAGGTTCACCGCGACCGCGGCGGTGGTCTCGGTCAGGCCGTACCCCTCCAGGACCGGTACGCCGATGCCACGGAAGAAGTGCCCCAGCCGGTCACCGAGCGGAGCACCGCCGGAGACCGCGTACTGCACCTGGCCGCCGAGCACCGCCCGCAGCTTGCCGAACACGAGCCGGTCGAACAGCAGGTGCTTGGCCTTCAGCCCGAACGACGCGCCACCCTTGTCCTGCGCCCGCGAGTACGCGATCGCGGTCTCGGCAGCGGCATCGAAGATCTTGCCCTTGCCGTCGGCGTGCGCCTTCTGGCTGGCCGAGTTGAACACCTTCTCGAACACCCGCGGCACGCTCAGGATGAACGTCGGCCGGAACGCGCCGAGGTCCTCGACGAGGTTCTTCACGTCGGCGCTGTGGCCGACCTTGACCCGCTTCATCACGCAGCCGACCTGGATGATCCGGGCGAACACGTGCGCCAGCGGGAGGAACAGCAGCGTGCTCGCGCCGGTGCTGTCGAACAGGTCGTCGAGGATCTTCACCGCCGGGCCGAGCTCGTCCAGGAAGTTCGCGTGGCTGATCTTGCAGCCCTTCGGGCGACCCGTCGTCCCGGAGGTGTAGATCAGCGTGGCCAGGTCGGACGCGGTGACCGCCGAGCGGCGCTTGTCGAACTCGGCGTCGGTGACGTCGTGGCCGAGCGCGGTCAGCTGGTCGACGGCCCCGGCTTCGATCTGCCAGACCTCCTGCAGCGCCGGCGCCTCGGCGCGCGCGGACTCCACGACGGCGCCGTGGGTCGCGTTCTCGACGACGGCAACGACCGCCTCGGAGTCGGTCAGGATCCACTGGATCTGCGAGGCCGAGGAGGTCTCGTAGATCGGCACTGTGACCGCGCCGATGCTCCAGATCGCGTAGTCGATCAGCGTCCACTCGTACCGCGTCGGGCTGAGCAGGGCAACCCGGTCGCCGTGCTTCACACCGGCCGCGATCAGACCCTTGGCGACACCGATCACCTGCTGCGCGAACTCGGCGGCCGTGACGTCGGTCCACGTCGAGCCGGCGCCAGATCCGGTACGGCGGCTGAAGACGGCGGTGTCAGGATGAGAGGACGCGTTCGCCCACACGGGATCGCTCAGGCTGCCCGTGGCGGGTTCCGTCACAGCAGGAACGGTGTACTCACGCATCCGCGTCGTCTCCTCAGTCGGTCACGAATTGTCGACTTCCGGCGCACGCTACAGTCACCTACCCACAAGTAGCCACCTTTATGTGACCCACGGAACTAGGTTCAAGCCATGCCATTGC
>DASSDE010000723.1:0-3242 GCA_035697365.1 Kribbella sp.
GCCCGGACGAAGGCGGCCATCGCCTCCGGCTTCTTCTTCAGGATCCCCGCCGTGGACAGCGCCAGGCCGTGCGGCTGGGCGCTCATGTCGGGAACGTCGCCGCGGGTCGGACTGATGTAGATCGAGCCCGCCTTGCGCGCCGCGACCACCAGGCTGACCGGTTGGAAGAACACCAGTACGTTCACCCGGTCGGTCTTCAGCGCGCCCAGTGCTCCGGCGTTCGAAGCGCCGAGGTTGACCAGCGTCACGTCCTTCTTGACGTCCAGGCCGACCTTGTTGAACAAGAACTGCAGCAGCGCGACACCGCCACCGGACGGTGCGGGGATTCCGATCCGCGCGCCCTTCAGCGCCTTGATCTTGTCCTCCAGCGAGGCACCGGCGGCCGGCTGGTGGAACTGGTTGCCGACGATCACGTCGACGTAGTAGCTGCTGACCAGGTTCGCGACGATCCGGGGATCGCGCTTGCCGTCGGCGAGCAGGAACGCGGTCGTCGCGACCCCGCCGCCGATGTCGGCGGCTCCGCCGGCCAGCGCGGCCGCGACCTTGGAGTCGCCACCGACGACCACCGGCTTGTCGACGGTGAGTCCTTCCTTCGCGTAGTACCCCTCTTCACTGGCGACGAAGAGCGGGAAGAACGCTACCGACGTACTGCTCTGCACGACGCGCAGCGTCATGTCGCCGGACGCCGCGCCGGCACTGCTGCTCTCGGTCGCCGGCTTCTGGCAGGCGGCCGTCAGGGCCAGGACCATGACAGCCAGTCCGGCCCCGATCGACTTTGTCTTCATGTGAAGTCACCCATATTCCTGACGAGACGTGTTGAGGCCGGCCGTTCAGTCACCGGCAGTGGCCTGCCACCGCGTCGAGCGACGCTGCAGCAGATTGACCCCGAGGTTGAGGATCCCGGCGATCACCGTGATCACGGCGAGAGCGGCGAAGACCCCGGCGGTGTTGAACTGGCTGGCCGAGTCGAGCATCAGGTACCCGAGGCCCTTGTTCGAGGCAACGAGTTCACCGACCACGGCACCGATCAGCGCGTACGGCACACCGATCCGCAGCCCGGTGATGACGCCGGGCATCGCCCCCGGCACCAGCACCTTGAAGATCACCTGGCGGCGGGTGCCGCCCATCAGCCGGACCGCGTCGATCAGACCGCGGTCGACCGAGCGGACGCCGGCCGCCGTGTTCAGGTAGACCAGGAAGAACACGGTTGCCGCCGACAACAGCACCTTCATCTGTACGTCGATCCCGAACCAGATGATGAACAGCGGTGCGAGGGCCACCTTCGGGATGCTGTAGAGGGCGATCATGTACGGGTCGAGGATGTCGCCCAGGACCTTGAGGATCGCCAGCAGGAAGCCGCCGACGAGTCCCGCGGCGGCACCGAGCGCGAAGCCCAGCGCGATCTCCTCGACGGTCAGCACGGTGTTGGTGGCCAGCGACCCGTCGGCGATCCAATCGCGCAGCTGCGCCCAGATGTCGCTGGGACGGCTGATGAACAACGGGTCCACCCAGCGTCCGGCGGCGATCTGCCACAGCACCAGCACCGCCACCAGGACGGCGATCCGCGCGAGCGAGATCCACAGGGTGCGCCGATGCTTGTCCATCCAGCTGCGGTTGGCGGGAACCTCCAGCGGACCGTCGGTGACCCGATCATCGGCGCTCACGACGTCGGTCGATCGATTCATCACGCGGCCCCCTTCCTCGAGTCGTTGGTGGTCGAGCCGGCCCGCAAGGCGTCCGCGGTCCGGCGATGCAGTGCGACGAACTCCGGATCCACCCGGAGCAGATCCAGGTCGCGGGGACGCGACAGCCCGATCTCCTGGTCGAGCAGCACCCGGCCCCGGGGTCCGAGCACGATCACCCGGTCGCCCAGCAGGAGTGCCTCCTCCAGATCGTGCGTGATGAACACGACGGTCTTGCCCGATCCGTGCCACAGCCGCAACAGCTCGGTCTGCAACTCGGCGCGCAGTTGCGCGTCCAGGGCGCCGAACGGTTCGTCGAGCAGGAACGTGTCCGGCTCCGCGGACAGCATCCGGGCCAGTCCTGCCCGGCGGCGCATGCCGCCGGACAGCTCGCGCGGATAGTGCTGCTCGAACCCGGCCAGGCCGACCCGCTGGATCAGCTCGCGGGCGACCCCGGCACGTTCGGCGCGCGGCACTCCGCGGACCTCCAGCGGCATCTCGATGTTGCGCTGCAGGTCCCGCCACGGCATCAAGGTGTCGTGCTGGGTCAGGTACGCGAGGTCGTGGTGCGGCCCGCTGACCGGCCGGCCGCGGTACTCGATCCGCCCGGAGGTCGGCTGGGTGAGCCCGGCGAGCATGTTCAGCAGCGTGGATTTGCCGCAGCCGCTGCGGCCGAGCACGGTGAGGAAGGTTCCTTCCTCCACGTCCAGGTTCAGGCCCTGGAGCGCGACCACTCGTTTGTCCCCCTTCAGGAAAGACTTGTCCAGATCGAGGACCCGCAGCACCGCAGTCATGGTCAGCTCGCCTTCGTGTCCTCACGGCGCAGGCCGTGAATGTCGTAGCTCAGCTCCCCGGCCTGCAGCCGGGTTCGCATCGCTTCTTCCTTGGAGAAGCGCGCCCTCGATGCCTCGAGGACGGTCTCCGCATCGTCCGGCCGGACGACGACCACGCCGTCCGCGTCCAGGACGACGAGATCGCCCGGGCAGATCCGCGTGCCGCCGACCTCGACTGCCACGTCGAGCTCACCGCGCTCGGCCTTGGTGGCGCCGCGGGCCCGGATCCAGCGGGTCCACACCGGCACTTCGAACTCCCGGAGTACCTCGACGTCGCGAGCAGCGGCGTCGACGAGGACCGCGGCCGCACCGCGCGCAGCCGCCTGGGTCAGCAGCAGCTCGCCGACCAGGGCGACCGGTGCGGGCTCCGGCATCGTCAGCACCAGGACCTCGCCCGGCTGCAACCGGTCCATCACCTCGTGGACCGCGCGGTTGTCGTTCTGCCCGCAGCGCGCGATCCGCGCGGGACCGGCAGCGCGCGATCCGGCCACCAACTGGTGGTAGTCGGCATCGACCAGTCCGTTACGGCCGGACGCCTCGTACACCGTCGACACTCCGAGCTCGCGCAGCGTGCTCACGGTCTCCTGCGGTACGCCGCTCACAGCGCCGTCACCACATTCGGGATGATCCGCTGGAAGGCCTCGGCCTGGCGGATCGAGCTGTCCCCGGTCACCTTGCGCGCGTGGTTGCCGCGATGGTCGGCCCGCTCGGCGTAGTACGTCTGCAG
>DASSDE010000724.1:0-13235 GCA_035697365.1 Kribbella sp.
TCGGCTGACTCAGATCAATGTCGCGTTGCATGCCGAGGTGTTGTTGCGGAAGGACGTCGACTACCTGGTACGCGACGGCAAGGTCAGCCTGATCAACAACAACCGCGGCCGGGTCGCGAAGCTGCAGCGCTGGCCCGACGGGCTGCAGGCCGCCGTCGAGGCGAAGGAAGCTGTTCCGGTCAGCGACTCCGGTGAGGTGCTCGACAGCATCACCGTGCAGGCGCTGATCAAGCGGTACAAGTCGCTCTGCGGCATGACCGGTACGGCCGTCGTCGTGGGCGAATCGCTGAAGGAGTTCTACGACGTCGACGTCGCCGTCGTCCCGCCGAACAAGCCGAACGTCCGCAAGGACGACCAGGACCGGCTGTACCTGACCGTCGACCAGAAGAACGAAGCGCTGGTCAAGCACATCGGCGAGCTGCACGAGGCCGGGCGGCCGATCCTGATCGGTACGCACAGCGTCGAGGAGTCCGAGCAGCTCAGCGACAGGCTCGAGGCCGCCGGGATCCCGCACGTCGTCCTGAACGCGAAGAACGATGCCGAGGAGGCCGCGATCATCGCCGAGGCCGGTGTGCCCGGAACGGTGACGGTCTCGACGCAGATGGCCGGCCGCGGTACCGACATCCGGCTGGGCGGCAAGGACGAGACGCACGACAAGGAGAAGGCCATCGAGCTCGGCGGCCTGTACGTCGTCGGCACCGGCCTGCACGCGTCGCGGCGGCTCGACGACCAGCTCCGCGGTCGCGCCGGCCGGCAGGGCGACCCGGGCGGCACACTGTTCTTCGCCTCGCTCGCCGACGAGCTCGTCACCCGGTACTCGGTCTCGTCGGGCCTCCGCCCGCACCCGGACGACACCGGCCGGCTCACCGACCGCAAGTCGATCGCGATGCTCGAGCACGCGCAGCGGGTCGCGGACGGTGCGAACGCGGAGCTGCACCGGACCACCTGGCAGTACAACCGCTTGACCGGGCAGCAACGCGCGATCCTGCTGGAGACCCGCGAGCAGGTGCTGACCGAGGACCTGGCCGCGACCGAGCTCGCCGAGCGCGCCAAGGAGCGGTACGACGAACTGGTCGACGAGGTCGGCGAGGACGTGGTCAAGAGCGCCGCGCGACGGATCGCGCTCGGACACCTGGACCGGCGCTGGACCGACCACCTGGCGTACCTGGCCGACCTCCGCGAGGGCATCCACCTGCGGTCGCTGGCCGGCGGGATCGTGCACCTGAAGCCGATCGACGAGTTCAACAAGTCGGCGATCGCGTCGTTCGAGACCCTGATCGAGGACTCGGGGAAGGACGCGGCCGAGACGTTCGCCGAGGCGGAGATCGGCCCCGACGGGCTGAACGAGGAGGCCAGCGGGATCCCGCGGCCGACCGCGACCTGGACGTACCTGGTCAACGACAACCCGTTCGGCACCGAGGCCGACCGGATCCTCGGCCGGCTCCGGAACGCGATCAAGCCGGAGTCCGTCGCCGAGCCCGAGGAGCTCCTCACCGAGGAGTTCGACGACGACGATCTCCCCGAGGAACTCCGCGACGCCGACGACGACACCGCCGACGACGCCGCCGACGAGCCGAAGAAGTAGCCTTCCGGCTCCGTTGCGTGTAGCCCGGGGCCGGAAAGCAGTACCGTCCCTCGTGTGCACCATGGTGAGCTCGTCGGAGTACAGAAGTCCCTCACGCCGGTTCTGAAGGCCAAGGCGCTGGACAACCGGCTGACGGACCCGATCCTCGGTGACGGCTACGCCGAGCAGGCGATGCGCCGCCTCGACCCCGGGTACGACCGCCGCAGGTTCGGTCGCAGCCAGATCGGCCTGTCCGCCGTGGTCCGTGCGAAAGCGCATGACGACTGGGCCCGGAGCTTCCTCGCCGAGCATTCGGACGCGGTGGTGCTGCACCTGGGCTGCGGTCTGGACGCCCGGGTGTTCCGGGTCGACCCGCCCGCCACCGTCGACTGGTACGACCTCGACTACCCCTCCGTCATCGAGCTGCGCCGGGAACTCCTTCCGCCGCGCGATCACTACACCCTCATCGGCTCCGCCGTCACCGACCAGACGTGGCTGGAGCACATTCCGCGCGCCCGGCCGGTGCTGATGATCGCCGAGGGGCTGGTGCCCTATCTGAGCGAACCCGAGCTCCACCGACTGCTGACCGGCGTCGTCGACGCGTTCCGCACTGGTCAGATCCAGTTCGACACGGTGTCAGTGGGGGCCTGGCGCACCTCGAAATGGGATCCCCTCGGACGCAGGTACAACGCGCTGTTCCGGTCCGGCTTCGACGATCCCGCCGCGCTGGCCGGGTGGCACCCGCGGCTCGAGTACGTCGACGAGGCGCCGATGAACGACGCACCGGTGCTGATGCGCAAGGCGCCCGCGAACGTCCGCCGCCTGTACCGTTTGCTGAACCTCGTCCCGGGCTTCACGAGATCCACGCGCATCGTGCGGTTCCGGTTCTGACTGAGACTTTGGTCTAGGGGTGGGCAGCCGTCGGCTCGATGCGGGCCGGCGGCTTGCTGGGCGAACCTCTGTCCATGCGCACGCACCGCGGCCCCTGGCTGCTCATCGTCGACATCGCGATCCCGCTCGCCCTGTACTACGGTCTCAAGGCGCTCGGTGTGAGCGACCTGAACGCGCTGCTCGTCGGCGTCGTCCCCGGACTGATCAGCTCGGCGGTCTCGCTGGTGCGCGAGCGCCGTACCGACCTCGTCGGGATGGCCGTCGTGGTCAGCATGGTGGCGAGTTCGGTGGTCGCCGTGATCGGTGGGGACGCGCGGTTGCTGCTCGTCCGGAACGCGTGGATCAGCCTCCCGTTCGCCGGCATCACGCTGTGGTCGCTGCGGCATCCGCAGCCGCTCACGTACGTCGTCACGCGCGCGATGATGGTGCGTCGGGGGCCTGTGATGGATGAGCTCTGGGAGACCAACGAGCGGTTCCGGAACGCGTGGAAGTGGATCACGGTGTGGTGGGGGATCGCGACGATCATCGACGGGGTGGTGCGGATCGTCGTCTCGTACACCTTGCCGATCTCCGTCGTACCGGCGACCGACCCGGTGATCACCGTCATCACCATCGTCGTACTGCAGGTCCCCACCATCATCCTGCTCCGCCGCAGCGGCACTTGGCACGCCGTCTTCGCCCCCCGGCGCCCTACAGTCGGGTGAGTGACCGACTACGTTTCACAACAGCGCATGCGTGAGTTGACGGCCTCCGGCGCGGCGACGCCGATGCTCGCCGAGATGGAGGTCGGTCCGACCTGGTACGACGGCCGGTGGTGGTACGTCCCGGCCGACGCCGCACAGGACGCGGACTACGAGCCGGCGGATCCGGAACTGTCGACGGAGTTCGACCGGCTCCGGGTCCGGGCGCAGGCGATCGAGGAAGTGCAGGCTGAGCTGGACGGTCGCCAATGACCGCCCGGCCCTCCGCCTCGGGGCAGTTGGTGCCCGCACGGCAGGTGGTGGACATGTTCGCTACGGAGGCGCTGCTCGCACTGGATCGGTACGGGAAGTCGCTGCCGGCCGATGCGCCGGACGGCCCCCGGCAGACGGCGAACCGGTTCGCGCACTGGTGGCGCCGGCTGCGGCTGGACGACGCGTGGCGCGGCGCCGGCGGTACGGATGCCGAGCAGATCCTGGCGAAGGCGGCCGACCTGGCCCTCGACCCCGGCAACGACGCCGGGCTGAGCGCCGAGGAGGCGGCCGCCCAGGCGAACTCGGTGGCCGCCTACAAAGGCCGGCCGATGCCGCTGAAGGCTATCGCGGACTTCCGGCGCGACTTTGCCACGGCGTACGGGGGCAAGGCCGACCTGCCGGAACCGGAACAGTGGCTGGCGCAGTCGTTGACGCGACTCGCCCGGGCCTCGGTACTGCGGGACGTGGTGGCGCGCGGCGCACAGGTACAGCTGAGCCAGCCGCTCCGGGACGCGGCCGACGACCTGGCGCGGCAAGGGCGGGAACTCATGGACGCCCGACGTGAACTGGGAGTCCGGCAGCAGGCACAGGCCGGGCGTGAGGCGGAGGCCAGGCGCGGGATCTGGACTGTCGCGGGGTGCGTGGCGTACAGCCTCGGCGTGACCGCGACCGGTGCGCCACCGCTGGCCCAGTTGGCGATGATCGCACCGGCACTCGCGGTGACTGTCTCGGAAACGGCCAAGAGCTGGGACGCCCTCCAGGCCCCTGCCGGCCCGGGACTCGATCCCGCGCAGGCCGAACTCCGCTCTGTCCGCACAGACCTGGTCAACACCCTGAGCACGCCGCCCCCGACCACTCGCCGAGACACAAGAGCCCTCCGCAACTCCCCTCCCCACAACCCCACCCACGACCGCTGACTCGGCGCACGAGGCGGCGGGTTCGCTGGGGCGTGCGGTGAGGGGTGTCGGTGCGGGTGGTTAGGGTTCTTTTGTGAGTGATGGGTTGTTTGATCTTCCTGGTGCGCCGGCGCCTGCTCGTGGGGGCGGGAGTTTGGCGGATACGGATCACACTGCGGCGCCGCTGGCAGTGCGGATGCGGCCGCGGAGTCTTGACGAGCTCGTGGGGCAGCAGCATTTGCTGGCGCCGGGGTCGCCGTTGCGGCGGCTGGTGGAGGGGGACCAGCCGATGTCGCTGCTGCTGTGGGGCCCGCCTGGGACCGGGAAGACGACGATCGCGGCGGTGGTGTCGCATCAGACCAACCGGAAGTTCGTCGAACTGTCGGCGGTGACGGCCGGGGTGAAGGACGTTCGGCAGGTGATCGACGGCGCGCGGCGTGATCTGGCTCGTGCGACCGGGTCGGTGGAGACGGTGCTGTTCATCGACGAGGTGCATCGCTTCACGAAGGCGCAGCAGGACGCGCTGCTGCCCGGCGTCGAGAACCGTTGGGTCACGCTCGTTGCGGCGACCACGGAGAATCCGTTCTTCTCGGTGATCTCGCCGCTGTTGTCGCGCAGCCTGCTGTTGACGCTGGAGTCCCTCACCGACGACGACATCTCGAGGCTGCTGGATCGCGCGATCGCCGACGAGCGTGGATTGAACGGTGAGGTCGAGCTGACTCCTGAGGCGCGCGACCACCTGCTCCGGATGGCCGGCGGAGACGCCCGCCGTGCCCTCACCTACCTGGAAGCAGCAGCCGGCGGCGCCCGCGCCAAACAAGACCAGGCCGACAAGTACCGCAACGCCACCGCACCAAACCCCGCCGCCGCCGCACCAAACGCCGACCCGGCCGAGCCCGCCGGCTCCGACGGCGGCTCCTCGGAAGGTGGAGCGGGTGTGGAGCGGGCGGTGGTGGATTTGGTGACGTTGGAGTTGGCGGTGGATCGGGCTGCGGTTCGGTACGACCGGGCGGGGGATCAGCATTACGACGTGGCGTCGGCGTTGATCAAGTCGATCCGGGGTTCGGACGTCGACGCCTCGATGCATTACCTGGCGCGGATGATCGAGGCGGGGGAGGACCCGCGGTTCATCGCGCGCCGGCTGGTGATCTCGGCCAGTGAAGACATCGGCATGGGCGATCCGACCGCGCTCGGCGTCGCGGTCGCGGCGGCCGAGGCCGTACAGCTGATCGGGATGCCGGAAGCGCGCATCAACCTCGCGCAGGCCGTGGTCGCGCTCGCTCTTGCACCGAAGTCCAACGCGGTGATCCTGGCCGTCGACGCCGCGATCGCAGACGTGAAGGCAGGCAAGGTCGGTCCGGTCCCACCGCACCTGCGCGATGCGCACTACTCAGGTGCGAAGAAGCTCGGCCACGGCTCCTCGTACCAGTACTCGCACGACGACCCGCGCGGCGTTCTCCCGCAGCAGTACGCGCCGGACGTCATCGACGGTACCGACTACTACAACCCCACCCGCCGCGGCGGCGAGGCGTCGTACGCCGATCGCGTCGCGGCGATCCGCAAGATCCTCCGCAACCGCCGATGAGCCGGATCGCTGACCACGTCGCCGCCTTCAACGAAGCGGTCGTCACCGGCGACTGGGACGCGTTCGCGGGCCGTTTCGCCGTCGACGCGACCATGAGTTTCGTACAGGCAGGTGTGGGTCCGTACGAAGGTCGGACAGCGATCGCGTCCGCGTACCGGGAGAATCCGCCGGCCGAGACGATGACGCTGCTCGAGGCCGGCGACGAACGGGCGCGTTTCCGCTGGTCGGGCGGTGGTACCGGCACGATGGAGCTGCGCTGGGCACCGAACGGATCCGTTCAGGCACTGACGGTGAGCTTCGATTGAAGCGCTCGACTGGCTAGGCTGCCTGACGACCTGGGGTGAAAGGTTTGTTGTTGTGAGGCAGTCCGGCCCGCGGCATGTCCGCCGGCGTTTGTCAGTTCTGAAGATGAGTGCAGGTGCGGCAGCTCTGGCGCTGCTGGTCGGCGTCTTGTTGCTCGTCCCGTTCGGATCGCACGACCAGCCGACCAGTACCGAGAACGCGCAGGCGCCCGCGACGGCGTCGCCTTCGGTGACCGAGCGCACGCAGGGCCCGTCGAGATCGAGCGCCCGCCCGGCCGTGCCGGTCGGCAAGCCGCTGGTGCCGATCCCCAGTCGGTCCCCGTCGCCGACCCCGAACACACCACCACCCCTGCTGGCCGCGCCGTCACCACCAAGCACCACCACCGACGAGCCGACCACGGCACAGACCAAGGCGCCCACCACCAGTACGTCGAAGAGCAAGCCGGTCACCCCGTCGACGTCTCAGCCAACGACACCGACCAGCCCGGCCCCGACCGGCCCCAGCTCCACCACCACGACACCGGCGAAACCGTCACCGAGCCCCACCCCCTCGACGGCCCCATCAACCACCCCGTCACCGAGCCCCTCCACGACCCCGTCGACCACCCCGTCGACCACGCCCTCGACCACCCCATCGACCACGCCGGCTCCCACGCCCAGCCGAAAGCCGAGCCCACCCGGCCTCGGTCGCCTGCTCGGCGGAATCCTCGGCTCCCTGTAACTGAACCGGACCCGAGCCCACCGCCGGCCGGGTTTGGTGGGTGACTGTGATGTGCGGGATGGTGTCCTGAAGCGGAGTGTGCCAGGACCGCGCGATAAGGTCGGGCGGTCCACAAAGTTGTGCACTGTCGCACAAGGGTCGCTACGGAAGGTGGATCGTTTCCATGAGCGTCGGTGAAGTCGCGGGGCTGATAGCCGCCTGCGCGCTGCTCATCCTGGTCGGCCTGCTGGCCTATCCGATCCTGAAGCTCGGCAAGGTGTTCGACGAGACCCGGATCATGGTGAAGGGCGTCTCCGACTCCAGCGTTCCGCTGCTCGGCGAGGTGACCACGACGGTCGCCACCACCAATGCGCAGCTCGCGAAGGTCGACACGATCACCGACAACGCGACCACCGTGACCACCAACGCGGCCGCGCTGATGTCGCTGTTCTCGGCCACCGCCGGCGGTCCGCTGGTGAAGGCTGCCGCGTTCACGTACGGCGTCCGCCGGGCGCTCGGCGACCAGCAGCGCAAGGACGTCGCGAAGCGCGTCAAGGACGAGATGAAGGCCGAGCGGAAGGCGCGCAAGCGATGAAGCGGATCTTCTGGCTGATCATCGGGATCGCCGTCGGCGTGTACGCCGTCACCAGACTGAAGAAGAAGGCTCAGATCCTCGCTCCGGAGAGTGTCCAGGAGTCCGCGGCCAAGCTGTCGGCCGCGGTCCGGCACTTCGGCGACCAGGTCCGCGAGGGCATGGCCGAGCGGGAGACCGAGCTGCGGGACGCGCTCGGTATCGAGAGCACCAACGATCGTGAGGACTACCGGTAACACCCATGGAAACCAGTGAGATCAGGCGGCGGTTCCTGCAGTACTTCGAGGACCGGGGCCACACCGTGGTGCCGAGCGCGCCGCTGCCGTCGCCGGACCCGAACCTGCTGTTCAACGTCGCCGGCATGGCCCAGTTCGTGCCGTACTTCGTCGGCCAGCAGACCCCGCCGTACGCGCGCGCGACCAGCGTGCAGAAATGCGTCCGGACGCTCGACATCGACGAGGTCGGCAAGACCACCCGGCACGGCACGTTCTTCCAGATGAACGGCAACTTCTCCTTCGGCGACTACTTCAAGGAAGACGCCGTGAAGTTCGCCTGGGAGCTGGTCACCAAGCCGCAGAACGAGGGCGGCTACGGCTTCGACGAGTCCGTCCTGTACGCCTCGGTGTACTACGAGGACGACGAGGCGATCGACATCTGGAAGCGGGTCGCGGGGCTGCCCGACGACCGGATCGTCCGGCTCGGCATGAAGGACAACTTCTGGTCGATGGGCATCCCGGGTCCGTGCGGCCCGTGTTCGGAGATCCTGATCGACCGCGGCCCGGAGTTCGGCGCGGACCGGGACTGGGAGGCGGGCGACCGCTACCTGGAGTTCTGGAACCTGGTCTTCATGCAGAACGTCCGTGGCGAGGGCGGCGGCAAGGACGGCTACCCGATCCTCGGCGAGCTGCCGAAGAAGAACATCGACACCGGCCTCGGCCTGGAGCGGGTCGCGTTCCTGCTGCAGGGCGTCGACAACATGTACGAGATCGACGAGATCTACCCGGTGATCGAGAAGGCGTCCGAGCTCAGCGGCCGCAAGTACGGCGCCGACCACGTCGACGACGTCCGCTTCCGGGTGATCGCGGACCACGTCCGCAGCGCGCTGATGCTGATCGGCGACGGCGTCACCCCGGGCAACGAGCAGGGTGGCTACGTGCTGCGCCGCCTGCTCCGCCGGGCGATCCGTTCGATGCGACTGCTCGGCTACGAGGACCCGAGCCTGGTCGAGCTGCTGCCGACCAGCCTCGAGCAGATGAAGAAGTCGTACCCGGAGCTCGTCACCGACTTCGGCCGGATCAGCCAGATCGCGTACGCCGAGGAGGAGGCGTTCCGACGCACACTCACGGCCGGTACGACGATCTTCGACGTTGCGGTGAAGGACACCAAGGCGAGCGGTGCGCACCAGCTCGAGGGCGCGAAGGCCTTCCAGCTGCACGACACGTACGGCTTCCCGATCGACCTGACCGTGGAGATGGCGGCCGAGCAGGGCCTGAACGTCGACACCGAGGGCTTCCGCTCCTTGATGAAGGAGCAGCGCGAGCGGGCCAAGGCCGATGCGCGCGCGAAGAAGGCCGGCCACGCGGACACCTCCGGCTACCGGGAGTTGCGCGAGAAGGGCGTCACCGAGTTCACCGGCTACCAGGAGCTGTCCAGCGACTCGCAGGTCCGCGGGCTGCTCCGTGACGGTACGGTCGCGCAGTTCGCGGAGCAGGGCGAGACCGTCGAGGTCGTCTTGGAGAAGACCCCGTTCTACGCCGAGTCCGGCGGCCAGATCGCCGACGAGGGCCTGATCGTCGGCGACGGTCTGCGGCTCAAGGTGCTGGACGTGCAGCGCCCGGTGAAGGGCCTGATCGTGCACCGGGTCGAGATCCTCGAGGGCGTGCTGCGTCCCGGGTCCGACGTGCACGCGCAGGTCGACCACGAGTGGCGGGTCTCGGCCTGCCAGGCGCACTCCGGTACGCACGTGGTGCACGCCGCGCTGCGCCAGGTGCTCGGCCCGAACGCGTTGCAGAGCGGTTCGTACAACAAGCCCGGCTACCTGCGGCTCGACTTCGCCTGGTCGTCGGCGCTCGACCCGGCCACCCGGTCCGAGATCGAAGAGGTCGCGAACCTCGCCGTCCGCAAGGACCTCGCGGTGTCCGCGCAGTACATGTCGCTCCCCGAAGCGCGGGAGTGGGGTGCGCTGGCGCTGTTCGGGGAGACGTACGACGAGCAGGTCCGCGTGGTCGAGATCGGCGGACCGTGGTCCCGCGAGCTCTGCGGTGGTACGCACGTGAAGCACTCCTCGCAGGTCGGCGCGCTCGCCGTCACCGGTGAGTCCTCGGTCGGCGCCGGCGTCCGGCGGATCGAGGCGTTCGTCGGCATGGAGGCCCTGCACTACCTGGGCAAGGAGCGGGCCCTGGTCCGGCTGCTCAGCGAGAACCTGAAGACCCGCCCGGAGGAGCTGCCCGCCAAGGTCGCCGACCTGTCGGAGCGGCTGCGGGCGGCCGAGAAGGAGCTCGAGCGGGTGCGCGCCGCGCAGGTCCTGGAGGCCGGGGCCGACCTGGCCAAGAACGCGAAGGACGTCTTCGGCGTCCAGTACGTCGGCCACCGGGCACCGGACGGCGTGAACGGCGGCGACCTGCGCAAGCTGGCGCTCGACGTGCGCGGCCGGATGGGGAACGAGAAGCCGTCCGTGGTCGCGGTCCTGAGCGTGAACGACGGCAAGCCCGGCGTGGTGGTCGCACTGAACGACACTGCCCGCGAGTGGCGGCTGAAGGCCGGGGACCTGGTCCGGATCGCGGCCGAGAAGGTCGGCGGCCGGGGCGGCGGCAAGGACGACGTCGCGCAGGGCGGCGGTACGGATGCGGCCGGCGCCGACGATGCGCTGAGCGCCGTCGAGCACGCCATCGGTCACCAGGTCACCGGCTGACCGATGGAGTTTCGCTGATGAGACGGGGCGTGCGGATCGCGCTGGACATCGGTGACGCCCGGATCGGCGTCGCCACCAGCGATCCGCACGGCATCCTCGCCACGCCTGTGGAGACGGTCCGCCGTGGACCGGGAGATCTGGGTAGGATCGCCGCACTCGCCGCCGAACTGGAGGCGTTCGAGATCGTGGTCGGGCTGCCGCGTTCCCTGTCCGGGGGCGAGGGACCGGCCGCGGCGAAGATCCGGGAGACGGCGAAGCAGGTGCTGGACAAGGTGCGTGAGACGAACGCCGGGACGGCGATGCGGCTGGTGGACGAGCGGTTCACCACCGTCACCGCCGAACGGATGTTGCGGGAACGGGGAAAGAAGGGCTCCAAGCGACGTGCTGTGGTCGACCAGGCCGCGGCGGTCGTGATTCTCCAGCATGCGCTCGACCTCGAGCGCGAGACCGGCAACCCACCCGGGAGGCCCCTGTGAACGGACCATCGGTGGAGCACGAGGTGAACGAGGGCGAGGAACAGCAGCTCGACGATCTCGGCAGCGGCCTCGGGCTGCGGGCGGAGAGTCGCGTCGAGCGCCGCGCCAACCGGCGCCGGGCGCGCGGCCGCCGGGCGTTCGGCTGCTTCGCGGGCCTGATCTCGCTGCTGGTCGTCGGCGCGATCGTGGCCGGCGCCGTGGTCGGCTTCGGCAAGGGCAAGGACGCGCTGGCCGGCGTGTTCTCCGCGCCGGACTACGAAGGACAGGGCACCGGCAGCGTCCAGGTGGAGATCACCAACGGGCAGGGCAGCGCGTCGATCGCGGACACCCTGGAGAAGAAGGAAGTCGTGAAGAGCGCCCGCGCCTTCGAGCGGGTCGCCCGCGACGACCCCCGGGCGCTGCAGATCCAGGCCGCCACCTACACGCTGCGCAAGCACATGTCGGCGAAGGCCGCGCTCGACCTGATGCTGAACACCGCCGAGTCGGTCAAGATCGCGCGGATCAGTGTCGCGGCCGGCAAGACCAAGGCCGAGGTCACGCTGATCCTGCAGGGGTCGAAGATGAAGCTGCCGGCCGGCGCGGCCGCGACCGCGATGGGCAAGCCGGCGCAGCTCGGCCTGCCGAAGTACGCGCACGGCAACGCCGAGGGCTTCCTGTTCCCCGGGACGTACGACGTGCCGAAGAACGCGAACGCGTACACGATGATCAAGCTGATGACGGCCAACTACGCGAAGGCCGCCGCCTCGCTGAACCTGGAGGCCAGCGCGACCCACAAGGGCCTGGACCCCTACCAGGCGGTGATCGTGGCGAGCATCATCGGCGCCGAGACCAACCGCAAGGAGGACTACCCGAAGGTCGCGCGGGTGATCTACAACCGGCTGGCCGCCGGGATGTACCTGGGGATGGATTCGACCATCCACTACGCACTCGGCAAGGACGGCGGCGTCTTCACCTCCAAGGAACAGCGCCAGAATCCGACGCCGTACAACACCTACAACCACAAGGGCCTGCCGCCGACGCCGATCAACTCGCCGACGCGCGACGAGCTGAGCGCGGCGATCAACCCGGCCCAGGGCTCCTGGCTGTACTTCACCCTGGTCAACCTGGACACCGGCGAGACGGCCTTCGCCACCACGTACAGCGAGCACCAGGCGAACGTGAAGAAACTCCAGACCTGGTGCCAGGCCCACAAGGGCAGGTGCTGAAGCAAGTGACGCGTTGCGCCGTGCTCGGTTCGCCGATCGGGCATTCGTTGTCGCCGGCGATGCATCGGGCTGCGTACGCGGCGCTCGGGCTGGACTGGACCTACGAGGCGTTCGAGGTCGAGGAGGACGAGTTGCGCGGCTTCGTCGCGACACTCGGCGACGACGTCCGTGGGCTGTCGCTGACGATGCCGTTGAAGCGGGTCGCGCTCGACCTGGCCGACACGGTCGACCCGGTCGCGGAGCTGATCGGCGCGGCGAACACGATGATCTTCGAGCCGGACGGCTCCCGTGCGGTCTACAACACCGACGTACCGGGGCTGGTGAACGCGTTCGCCGAGCAGGGGATCACGGCCGCCGAGAGCGCCGTCGTCCTGGGTGGTGGCGCGACCGCGGCGTCGACGCTGGCGGCCCTGCGCGGGATGCAGGTCCGCGAGGTGACCGTGGTCGTCCGGGAGATCGCGAAGGCCGAGCGGCTGCGGGACCTGGCGGCGGAGCTCGGATTCCGGGTGTCGGTGGCGGACTTCTCCCAGGTCGAGCAGATCGGCGGCTTCGACCTGTGTGTGTCGACCCTGCCGGGCGGTGCGGTGGATCCGTGGGCGGAGCACTTCGCCGGTGTCGCGCCAGTGGTGTTCGACGTTGCGTACCACCCGTGGCCGACCCGGCTCGCGATCGCGGCGCACCGGATCGGTACAGAGCTGTTGAACGGACTTGACCTGCTCGTGCATCAGGCGACCCTCCAGGTGGAGATGATGACGGGGAGGTCGCCGGCTCCTCTGGCGGCCATGCGGACGGCTGCGCGTGAGGAGTTGGGGGATCGTGAGCCTGCTTGATCGCCGTACGGTACTGATCGCCGGTGGTGCGGCCGCCGCGGCCACGATCGCGGGCTGCGGCGACGCGAAGAAGGACGCCGGCAGCACTCCCGGCCCGTCCCAGACTCCCTCGGAGACACCGACCTCCGCCCCGTCGAGTACTTCGCCGCCCACGAAGCCCGGCACGACCCCGCCAACGAAGCTGACCACAGCGCCGCCATCCTCGGCGCCCAACTGGAACGCCCTCGCGAAGTCCTTGAAGGGCAAGCTGTACCTCGCCTCGACCTCCGGCTACGCCGCCGCGCACCAGCTGTTCAACCCGCGCTGGGACAGCGTCCGCCCGACCGCCGT
>DASSDE010000725.1:0-19206 GCA_035697365.1 Kribbella sp.
GCCGCCGAGGTGCGTGGACGAGTTCGGCGTGGATCTCGTCGGACACCACGACGACACCGTGGCGGGCAGCGAGCCTGTCGACCGCGGTCAGCTCATCACGGGTGAGCACCCGGCCGGTCGGGTTGTGCGGGTTGCACAGCAACAGCACCGTCACGTCGTCCGGTCGCAGCGCCTGCTCGAGCGCGTCCAGGTCGACGATGAACCCGCCGGGCGTGTCAGTCAGCGGTACGGCGACCAACCGGCGACCGGTGTTGCGCAGCACATCGACGAACGGCGGGTAGATCGGCGTGAGGACCGCGACACCGCTGCCAGGCGTGCTGTACGCGAGCACCGTCGCGGTCAGCCCCTGCACCAGGTCGGCCAGCACGGTGACCCGATCCGGATCGATCTCCCAACCGAACTTGGCCCGCATCCGGTCCGCGAGTGTGGCTGCCGCGAGTCGCAGCATCGCGTCCGGACGGTAGGTGAAGTCACCGTTCCGGGCGATGTCGAGAACCGCCTCGACGACCGCGTCCGCCGGCCGGAAGTCCATGTCGGCGATCCAGGCCGGCAACACGTCGTCGTCGTACGTGTGCCATTTCTTGCCGCCGCGGCGGCGCAGTTCGGCGACCGACAACGCATACGGCGACCGGACCGCGGCCGTGTCCACGTCAGGATGCATGACCGTCCGCCAGTTCGAGCCCGAGCCGTTCTTCCCAATCGAGGTACCGGACCATGTCGTCGCGGTTCCGCTCCAGCAGGGCGGGCCGGGGCGCGACCAGCTCGGCGTCCTCCTTTGCCTCGCGCAACGACACGTCCGCACCGTCGAGACCCTCGACGGTCGCACCACCGGCAGCTGCCCAGGCGACCAGACCGCCTTGTAGCTGGGCGATGTCGTAGTAGCCGAGCTCAGTCAGCGTCCGGACGGCCAGCGCGGACCGCAGGCCACGATCGGACACCACCACCAGCGGGTCGTAGCACTCGGCAACGGTTCCGATCCGCCGTTCGAGGTCACCGCGCGGGATCCACACCGAGCCGGGGATGTGTGACAGGGCGAACTCGCTGCTGCGTCGTACGTCGAGGATCGTCGGCGGATCGTTCGTGTCCAGCCGGCCCGCGAGCTCAGCGACGCCCACGGTCGCCGCGTCCTGTCCGAAGTCGAGCTTGTCCAGGTAGGCCTTCGCCGGACCGGACTCGATCGGCCGGCCGGTGGCGCGGTGGCCGTTCAGTCCGTGGGCGAGCCAGGCGACCCGTCGGTACCCGATCCGGGCCAGCAGCCCGGCGCCGAGCTGTGCCCGCGTCTCGTCGTCGGAGTAGCAGACCAGCAGCGCGTCGCGGACCGCGAGTTGCTCGTCGACGGCGTTCGCGAGCTGACCTACTGGACAGTTCAGTGCGCCCGGGACGTGGCCGTCCGCGTACTCGTCAGGCTGGCGTACGTCGATGACGTACATGGGGCCGGACTGGGCGTCGAGGTCGGCCGCGGAGAGCGGACCGATCGTGGGCAGGCCGGCAAAGCGCCTCGCGAACGCGGTCGCGCGGTGATCGCGTCCGGTCCCGCCGAACTGGTGGGTGCTGAAGTCGAGCTCGCGTCCTGACATCCGCCACGCCATGGTTCCGTTGCGCAGCGCGCGGACGTTCTCGAACCCCGCCTGTCGCAGCAGATACGCCCCGACGATGCTCCGCGTCCGTCCCGCGCAGTGCACGATGACCGGGCGGTCCGGCTGCTGGTCGATGCCGGCCTCGAGCAGTGTCTGCACCAGCTCACCGGACGGGATGTTGAAGGCGCCCGGCAGATGTCCCTTCGCGTACTCAGGGCCCGTCCGCGCATCGATCACCAACGCCGAGCCGGAGTCGATCAACGGGGCCACCTGGTCCGGGTCCAGTTGCTCGACCTCACCCTCCACCGACAGCCGTTCCCCGAACGTCTTGCCGAGTACGTTGACGCCGTACGCCGGTGATCTGCCGGGCGCGGCTGCCCAGCCGTCGATGCCCGACTCGAGCACGAAGACGGACCGGTAGCCCAGATCCAAGCAGGTCTTCGCGGCCAGCCGGCTGCGCAGCTCGCCGCCCGAGTACAAGACGATCGGTACGTCGTGCCACGGCACCAGCCGCGGCAGCAGGATCTCCAGCAGCCCGCGCGGCAGCGGGCAGGCTCCCGGGATCTGGCCGAGCGCGTATTCGCCGCGCTCCCGGACGTCGAGCAGCGCATGCGGCTCGGCAGCCTCGCGCCAGCGCTCGATTTGCTCGAAGGCGAGCGACGGAACTGTCTCAGGGCCGGTCATGGTCGGGCCTCCTGTCGGTGAAGATCGGTGGTTCGTACGCCGCGACCGGCGGAACCGGTCCGCGCCAGGCCTCGACCTGCACGCCGGTCAGCTGGCCGGCGCAGGCCTGAGCGAGCCGGGACGTTCCGACATCGCGCGTCAGGGTGTTCGGGTTGCCGTGGACGCATGGACTGTGCGGATCGGCGGGATCCAGCGGGTCGTACCAGGCGCCGGTGGCCAGCTGCACGCAGCCGCGCTTGATGCCGTCGGTCAGCCTGGCCGCGGCCAAGCACCGGCCCTGCGGACTGGTGATCAGGACGACGGCACCGTCGACGATGCCGCGTCCGGCGGCGTCGTCCGGATGCATGCGCAGCGGCTCGCGCCCGGCGACCTTTCCGTCCTGGCTGTGGGCGCCCATGTCCAGTTGGCTGTGCAAGCGGCGGGCCGGCTGGGTCGTGACCAAGGTCAACGGGTACCCGGTGTGCTGCTCGGGCGCGAAGAACACCGGGTGTGCTGGGCAGTCGTCGTACCCGAACGATCGGACGACCTCGGAGGCCAGCTCGATCCGCCCGGACGGGGTCGCCAGCGGAGCGGCCTGCGGATCGCGGGCGAAGGCCGCGAGCATCACCTGCTCGCTCTCGACCGGCGGTAGCAGCAGGTGTCCTGCAGCCCAGAACGTGTCGAAGTCGGGCAGCTGGGTCGTCTGGGTGGCGGTCCACGTCCGGTACAGCTGACGAAGCCACTGCGCCTCGGAGCGGTTCTCCGTGAACGCCGGTCCGGCCCCGAGCAGCTCGGCGAGGGCGGCGAAGGTCTCGAAGTCGGTCCGGGCCTCGCCGGGCGGCGGGACGATCCGGCGCATCGCGACGATGGCGGAATCGTTGCGCGAGGCACCGATGTCCGACCGCTCCAGGAACGTCGCCGCCGGGACGACGACGTCCGCATGCTTCGCGGTCGCGGTCCAGTGCGTCTCGTGTACGACGACCGTGTCCGGCCGTGCCATCGCGCGACGCAGCCGGGACAGATCCTGGTGATGATGGAACGGGTTGCCGCCGCACCAGTACACGAGCCGGATGTCCGGGTACTGCGCGACCGATCCGTTGTATTCGTACCGGTCGCCAGGGTGCAGCAGCATGTCCGCGACCCTGGCCACCGGGATGACCGACGACACCGGATTGGTCCCTTGCGGAAGCGTGGGCAAGCGTCCGTTGCGTTGCGGTACGCCGACGTCGCCCATCGACCCGTACCCGTGGCCGAAGCCGCCACCGGGCAAGCCGATCTGCCCGAGCATCGCGGCCAACGCGATCCCCGCCCATGGCGGCTGTTCGCCGTGCCGGGCTCGCTGCAACGACCAGGTCACTGTGACGAGCGTCCGGTGCGCCGCCATCGCCCGCGCCAGGCCGACGATCCGCGCCGCCGGTATGCCGGTGACGGCCTCGGCCCACTCGGGTCGCTTCGGCACGCTGTCCGACCGGCCGGTGACGTACTGCTCGAACTCGTCGTACCCCGTGCAGCGGGTGCGGAGGAAATCCAGGTCGTGCAGGTTCTCCGCGATCAGCACCCAGGCGATGGCGAGCATCAGCGCCACGTCGGTACCGGCGGAGATGGCGAGCCATTCCACGCCCGGTCCGGCCGGACAGTCGGCTCGCAACGGGCTGATCGCGACGATCTTGGTCCCGCCTGCGACGATCCGGCGCAGCCTGTCCGCGCTGCGATGCCGGGTGATGCCGCCGGGCGCGACCTGCAGGTTCTTCACCGACAGACCGCCGAACGCGACGATCATCGTGGTATGCCGCTCGATGACGTCCCAGCTGGTCAGGCCGTGCACCGCATCGACGTCGGCTCCGAGTACGTGCGGCAGGATCACGCTTGACGCACCCGTGCTGTAGTTGTTGACCGAGCGGGTGTAGCCACCCAGCGTGTTCAGGAACCTGTGCACCTGGCTCTGCGGATGGTGGAAACGGCCGGCGCTGCCCCATCCGTACGAGCCGCCGAAGATCGCGGAGTTGCCGTGAGCGGCTATGACACGGCGCAGTTCGCCGCCGAGCAAGGAGTGCAAGGTACGCCAGTCGACCCGGACGAACTCGTCGTTGCCCCGCGCGGCGTCCGGTCCGGGGCCTTGGTCCAGCCAGCCGCGGCGAACCATGGGGAACAGTACGCGGGAGCGATGCCCGTTCGCGGCGATCAGGTTCCTGGCGATGGGGGACGGGTCCGGGTCGAGTTCGTGGCCCACCACACTGAGTTGGCCGTCGGTCAGGTTCGCCCGCAACGGTCCCCAATGACTGCTGCTCGTCGGGCTCATGCCGGTCTCCGCTGGAGACCCGGCCGCTCGTCATGCCAGCGGGTGACGCGCTGGAACGCGGTCGCCAACTCGAGGAGCAGATGGTCGCTTCCGAGTCCCGCGGCGAGTTGCAGGCCGACCGGCAGTCCCTCCGGTGTGCCACACGGTAGCGAAATCGCCGGCTGTCCGGTCACGTTGAAGCAGTAGGTGTTGCTCAGCAGGGCTCTTTGCACAGCGGCGTCCTGGACACAGGAGCTGACCGTCGGCGCGGTGATCGGGACGGTTGGCCCGGCGACGATGTCGAATCGCTGCTGTGCGTCCAGAGCTGCGGCGACCAGTTCGCCGCGGCGCTTCCGCGCCTCCTGGTACTGGATCGGGCTGATCGCGAGCCCTTCCTCGAGCCGCGCGCGGACGTCGGCGCCGTACCTCACCGCCGGATCGCGCAGCCACTTCCGATGCACTTGCGCCGCCTCGAACCGGACCATGGTGGCGGTGACGGCGTTCGCCTCCTGATCGTCCGGCAGGACAGCTTCCTCGAGCTTCGCCCCCAGCTCCTCCAGCACTGTCAGTGCCCTCCGCACCGCCGCGGCCACTTCCGGCTGAGCGCGGTCGAGGTGTGTTGTCAGTACTCCGATCCGGCGTCCGGCGAAGGTCAGGTCCGGCCAGGTCCCCGGGCGGCCACGGCGCTGGCCGGGCAGGTTCCCGAACACCCGGGCGCACCCGATGGCGGTACGGCTGAGGACACCGATGTGATCGCACGAAAGGCTGAGCGGCACCACGCCGGTCAGAGGGATCCGGCCGTACGTCGGTTTGAATCCGGTCACACCGGTCAGCGCTGCTGGGATCCGTACCGAACCGCCCGTGTCCGTCCCGAGCGCCGCTCCGCACGCGCCGATCGCAACCGCGACAGCACTTCCACCACTCGAGCCGCCGGCCGCTCGTTCCGCGTCCCAGGGGTTGCGGGTGGTCCGGGCCAGGAGGTTGACGGTGGTGGCGCCGAACGCGAACTCGTGCAGGTTGGTCTGC
Organism: Kribbella sp.; assembly: GCA_035697365.1. Lineage (GTDB taxonomy): Bacteria > Actinomycetota > Actinomycetes > Propionibacteriales > Kribbellaceae > Kribbella. The sequence continues at coordinate 5,545 of DASSDE010000725.1, forward strand.
CCCAGATACGTGGCCCCGGCCGCCTCGAGTGCCTGCCAGCACTCGGCGCTCGTTGCCGGCGTCGTGCGCCACCAGGACGAGCCCGCAGTCAGTGGCCGGCCGGCCACCTGAATGTTGTCCTTGACTGCCATGACGACTCCGTCCAACGGCGCCGGCGTCCCGCGGCGAAGCCGGTCGGCCGTGGCGACGGCGTCGTGGTTCAGCCGCGCCTCGTCCCAGCTCGAGAAGGCGCTGACCACGGGCTCCCAGTCCTGCAGCGACCGCACCGACGCGTCGACGACGTCGTACGGCGACACCCGACCGGCCACGACTGCGTCCTGGATCTCCTCCAGCGTCCACTGCCCGAGGTCGCCGGGCGGCTCGGTCCTCATCGCGGCTTCTCGTCGGGATCGAGGGCGACGAGCTCGATCTCGCGCGGTTTCCCGCCGTTGATCGGCATGATGTCCATCGGGCAGGCGGAAACGATCACCAGCAGGTCCCGCAGCGCCTCGAACCGCACCACCGCGCCGGCTTCAGCCGGTGACGGAAGGAACTCGATGTGCCCGTCGGCGTCGGCAGGAGAGTTCTGGAACAGGTTCAGCGGATCGGGGACCGGGTCCGGGCATTTGCGGCCGAGGTCGCGCAACACGGCCCGCAGATTGTCGGCGCAGTTGCGGTGGCCGCGGGCGTCCAGTTGCGCGTACCGCCACGGGTCGCACGGCGGCATGGTCATGTCGTGCACCCCGGGCGAGGTGTCGGCTCGCAGGATGACGATCGGACGGCGGGACCTGGTGACGAAGGTGTCGCCGATCCGCGGCCGTACGGTGCGCATCGCGGCTCGCGAGTGACTCATCGACGTGTACTCGTCCGGGTCCTCGAGGCTGAAGAACCAGGTGTCGACCACCTGCCCGCCGAGGGTGTTCCCGACCTCGGCGAGCTGGCCGGCCCGGACCTCGACGTACCCCGCCTCGCCACCGGGGACGACGACGCGCTGCCCGGTCATCCCGCGCTCCCGGCCAGTGAGACCTCGTCCCACTCGGTGGCGACGAAACCTACCCGATCGCCGGAGTGCACGGCCGGATCCTGACGTACGCCGATCACCAGGCACGGCCCGGACATCGTCACGATCTCCGCGACATCGCCGAAGACGTTGTAGATGGTGCCGAGCGGTTGCCCCGCCGCCAGCGTCGTCCCCGGACGGACGGCGGCATGGAAGAACCCGCCTGCAGTGCTGGTCACGTGCGTACGACGGGTCGCCCGGCAAATGCTGGACGGTGTCTCCACCGGAGGACCGTCGATGGTGCCGACGGCCCGGCCAAGCCTGAGCAGCCCGGAGGTGGCCCGGTCGACAGTGGCGCGATCGACGCTCCCGCTGGCGCCCGCCTCGAGCATGAAGGCCTGCTTGCCGCGCAGCGTCAGCTGGTAGTCCAGCGCACCCTCGATGTGGCCGGGCAGCTCACCGGCCCCGGACACGTCCATCCGGCAGGCGACTCGCGGATCCAGCAAGGCGATCCGTGACAGCAGCGCCTTCTCGTCCTGGCCGTCCGGCGGCAGCTTGTAGACCGCGTAGCTGACGGCCTCGAGGAACGGCCCCATCGTGTGGACGTTCACGACGACGTCCGCCACCGGCTCGATCTCGTCGAAGAGCCGCGCGGCCAGCTGCTGGGTGCCGAGGAAGTCGCGGCGTCCCGGAAAGCTCTGGTCCAGGTCGACACCGTCGTACGGTGAGTGTTTGCGGCGCTGGTCGAACGCCGACGGGTTCGCCACCGGGGTGACCACGACGTCCCCGAGCAGAGTCTCGCGGCGGGCCCGGTGGAAGAACTCCGCCGCGGTGATCGCGGCCTGCGACTCGTCCCCGTGCACCGCGGCGTTCACCCACAGGCACGGCCCGTCACCGCGGCCGCGGGCGACCAGGTACGGGATCCCGATACCGTTGCCGCTGGCAAGGGTTCCGGCGTCGAGCAGCCCGCGGCCGACCTCGCCCGGCTGCATCCGGCTCAGCTGTCCGGCGACCACAGTCGTCATCTCTGCTCCTTCACGGAGGTTGGGTGGGCCTCGGCGGCGGTAGCCGGCCGGCCGCCGAGGAAGACCTGTTTCATCTCGGGGTCGGTGGCGATGGACTCCGCGGTCCCGGTGCGGTGGATCCGGCCCTCGACCATCACGATGCCGAGGTCGGAGGCGGCCAGGCCCTCGACGACGTTCTGCTCGACCATGACCACGCAGACACCGGTCGCGGCGATCTGCCGTAGCTTGTCGAAGACCAGCCTGCGCGCCACCGGGGAGAGGCCGAGCGACGGCTCGTCGATGAGCAGGATCCGTGGCCGCGCGGCCATCGCCATCGCGATCTCGAGCAGTTGCTGCTGGCCGCCGCTGAGGTTGCCGGCCATCCGGCCGAGATGCGCCTCGAGGGCGGGAAACTCGGCGAGCGCCGCCGCCACGGAGGATTCGCGTTGCCTGCGCGGAAGGGTCGCGACGCCGAGCTGGAGGTTCTCCCGCACGGTCAGGTACGGGAAGTTGCACCGGCCCTGCGGCACGAGGCTGAGGCCGACCCGCAACCGTTCCCACGCGGACAGCCGGGTGACCTCGGTGCCGGCCACGACGACACTGCCCTTCGACCAGCGGGTCAGGCCGTACAAACCCTTGAGCAGCGAGGATTTCCCGGCGCCGTTCGGCCCGACCACCGTGGTTACTTGACCGCCCGGCACGGTGTGGCTGACGTCGTTCACGATCGGGACCTTGGCGACATAGCCGGCCGAGAAGTTCTCGATCCGCAGGGCGGAGTCAGTGGGCGGCGTCATCGTCGGCCTTCCTGCCCAGGAACGCTTCGTAGACGGCCGGGTCGTCCCAGATCACCGACGGCGGTCCCTCGGCGAGTTTGCGGCCGGCGTCGAGCACCACGACCTCGGCACAGCACGAGGTGATGAACTCGACGTTGTGCTCGATGATCACGAACGTCTGGCCGGCCGCGTTGGCGTGCTTGACGGCCTCGTCGATCACCTCGATCACCAGTGGGTTGACGCCGGCCAGCGGCTCGTCGAGCAGGACGACCGCGGGGCGCGCCACCAGGACGGCCGCGAGCGCGACGAGCTTCTTCTGGCCGTACGACAAGATGCCGGCCGGCGCGTCGCGGAACCGGAGCAGCTTGAAGGCGTCGAGCCAGTACTGCCGCAGGTCCTCCGATTCGGCGTCTTCGGTCGACAGACCGCGGAGCGCGAGCCCGAGATGCTCACCGACCGTCAACTCGTCGTACAGGCGGATCGTCTGGAACGTCCGTACCAGCCCGCTGCGGGCGATCTGGTGTGCGGGCCGGCTGCTGATGTCCCGGCCGCGCAACCGTACCCGGCCCGAGTCCGGGCGGGTGAAGCCCGTGATGCAGTCCAGCGCGGTCGACTTGCCGGAACCGTTCGGCCCGATCAGGCCGAGGACCGAACCCTCCTGGACGGTGAAACCGACGTCCTGCAGGGCGGCGACACCGAGGAACGACTTCCCCAGGCCGGTAACCTCCAGGACCGGAGCGGCGGTGACGGTCATCTGTCCTCCTCGAGATCACGCAGGCGCCGGCGGACGGCGCGCTCCTTCAACGTCCCGCCCAGCCCTTGGGGCGTGAAGACGAGTCCCACGACGAGCAGTACGCCGTAGAGCAGCAGCCGGGCCTCGTCCGCGAGCCGGAGGAACTCCGGCAGGGCGGCGAATGCGACGGCGGAGACGATCACCGGCCAGAACGTCCCGGCGCCGCCGAGGATGACGACGATCAGCATCACCTGCATGAGGTAGAAGTCGAAGACCGACGGGTCGATCGCGGTCAGCCGGAACACGTGCAACGCGCCGGCGATCCCGGTCACGAAGGCGGCCGCGACGAAGACCCCGAGCTTGTACCTGTTCGTGCAGTAACCCTGCGCCTTGGCGAGCGCCTCGTTGTCGCGGATCGCGACGAGCACCTTGCCCACCGGTGAGACGACGATCCGGTGCATGCCCCACAGCGCGGCCAGTGTGAACGCGGACAGCAGCCACAGGTATTGCCCCGGGCTGACAGCCTCGAGTTCCACCGTACCGATGGCGAACTTCGGAGCCGGCAGACCGAAGAGGCCCTGCCGTCCTCCGGTCACGCCGGTCCACTCGGCCGCCACTACCGCACACAGCAGGGTGAAGCTCAACGTGATGATCGCGAAGGCGCCTTCGGACAACCGCACCGTCACCACTCCGACGACCCACGCGGCCAGCGCGGCGACCAGACCGCCGGCCAGGAAGGCCAGCGGTTGCCAGAGCTCGGTCGCCGTGACCAGCCAGGCCGTCGCGTATCCGCCGATGCCGAAGAACGCAACCTGGGCGAAGGAGAGCAGGCCGACATAGCCGTAGAGCAGGTTGAACGCCGCTCCGAGGACCACGAATGTCATCGCGACCGACGCGACGTCGATGTAGTAGTCGTTGCGCAGCACCAGCGGAACGAGGACGAAGAACGCGATCGCGACCGGCCACGGCCCGAACCTGCGCACAACGGCGGCCCGGGGACTCAGGGCCCGGACTCCGCCGGTCACGCGCCTGCGAGAAGATGCTGCCACGCTCATACCCGGACCTCTCTGGCGAACAGGCCCTGCGGCCGGATGAGCATGATCAGGATCATGAAGCCGAAGACGCTGACGCTCTGGGTGATGGCCGATCCGTAGCCGCCCGCGAAGCTCTCCAGCATCCCGACGGCGAAGGCCACGATCACCGACCCCGGGACACTGCCGAGGCCGCCGATCACCACGATCGCGAAGACCTTGAACACGACCGTGATCCCCATCTGCGGACTGACCGTGAAGACCGGGGCCATGGTGGCGCCGGCGAGACCGGCCAGCCCGACCCCGAGGCCCATCGCGAACCGGCCGATCCGCAGCGGTGAGATGCCGACCACCAGCGCCGCTGTCGGGTTCTGCGCGACGCCGCGCATCGCCCGGCCGATCTGGGTCCGATTCAGCACCAGGTAGAGGCCGCCGAGGGTGACGGCGGAGACCACGACGATCCATGCCCGCACCAGCGGCACGCCGACCACGCCGAGATCGACCTGACCGGACGGCACACTTGCCACAGGTAGTTGCCGTGGGCCCGCACCCCAGATCAGTACCGCACCGTTCTGCAGGATCATGGCCAGCCCGAGCGTGAGCAACATGGTGCGTGAGAATGCGCCGTCGGGCGGCAGGTGCCGCAGAATGCCCTCGTGCAGCAGGACACCGACGGCGGCCATCAACACGGCGCTGAGCACCAGCCCCAGCCAGTATCCCGTCACCGGCATCAGGAACAGCGCCGCGAACGCGCCGAGCATGTAGAGCGCGCCGTGCGCGAAGTTGACGACGTTGAGAACTCCGAATATCACGGCCAGGCCGGCTGCCAGCAGCGCGTAGCCGGACCCCAGCACGACGCCGTTGACGATCAGTTCGACGGAGTACATGGCATCACCCACTCAGCTCCTTCGGTAGTGGTCGCGGATCAGGTCGTGACGTCGGCGACGACCACCGGCCGGCCGTCGCGGACCTCGAGGATGAAGGCCTTGTCGTGGGCCTGGTTGTTCGCGTCGAACGCGATCCGGCCGCCGGTCAGCGATTTCAGATCGGTCTTCTGCAGCGCCTGCTGGATGGCCTCGGCATCACCGCTCCCGGCCCGCTTGATCGCGTCGGCGAGGGTCTTCACCGCGTTGTAGCCTTCGAAGGCCTCGTACGTCGGCGGTGCGCCGTACTTGGCTTGGAAGCTCTTGACGAAGGCGGCGTTCTCGGCCGTCCCGACGATCGAGCTGTACGGGTAGACGCTGGTGGATCCGGTGAACTGCCGGTCGCCGAGGATCGTGAGGTTGTCGCCCTCGAGTTCCACCCGCCCGGTCAGCGGCAGGCCGAGCTTGGCGGCGGCGGCCTGGCGGAGGAACCCGACGTGGTCGGCTCCGGAGATGTAGAGCGCGACGGCCTCGGTGCCGTTGTTGCGGTACTTGCTGATCAGCGTCGCGAAGTCCGACGTACCTTGAGCGGCGTAGTCGGTCACGGTGACGGACAGGCCGTTCTTGGTCAGTGCCTTCTTCAGTGCCTCGGCCCCGGTCCGTCCGTACGTACTGTCCTCGGCGAGGATCGCGATCTTGCGGGCCTTGCCCTTGGCCAGATGGGACGCCAGCGCGTCCGCCAGGTTGGCGTCGGACGGGTTGATCCGGAACACGAACTTGTTGCCGCCGGCACCGGATGCCGTCGTGATGTCGGGCGAGGTCGAGGTCGCGACCACCATCGGCACCTTGTTCCGCTGCGCGATCGGCATCGCGGCCAGCGTGACGCCGCTGCACAGCGCGGCGATCAGCGCGGAGACCTTGTCCTGGGTGATCAGCTTCGACACCGACGAGGCGCCGTCGGTGGGGTTGCACGCGTTGTCCTGCGCCATCAGTTCCAGCTTGCGGCCGCTGACCGCGCCGCCGGAGTCATTGACCTCGGCAACCGCCAGTTCGACGCCCTTGCGCTCGCTCTCGCCGAGCGAGGCGGCCGAACCGGACAACGGTGTGGAAAGGCCGATCCTGATCGGCCCGGTCCCGTCCCCGGCGGCATCAGAGGTTCCGCATGCCGCCAGCACCAGCGCCGTCGCGGCAACTGCTGCGGTGAGTCTTTTCATGATCAGTCTCTTCTCGGCGATGAACTCTTGCTGCATTCGACTGCATCTAGCTACAGTCGAATGCAGTAGCCGAGTTGTCAAGAGGTCGGTTCGGGGATTTCTTCCGGGCCGTGCGACCCTGGCGCAGCACCAGAAGGGAGTTCGATGGCCGACGAGGATGCCGCCCGGTCGGCACAGGAACGGGCGACCCACAAGCTGATCGCGGAGCGTGCCGGGGTGCATCCGTCGACGGTGTCGCGGATTCTGCGGCGACCGCCCGGGCCCCGGCGGGCCGACTTCGCGGCCACCGAGCTCAAGGTCCGGGCGGTAGCCGAGGAGCTCGGCTACCGCCCGGACCTGACCGCCGCCAGTCTGCGGACGCGGCGCAGCTTCGTCGTCGGCGTCCTGCTGCCGCAGCTGCACGACGTGGTCCTGGCGACCATCCTCAGCGGGATCGACACGGCGGCGTTCCGGCTCGGCTACCAGACCATCGTGACCACGACCAGCGGTGACTCCGAGCGGCGCCGGCAACGGCTCGAAATGCTGCTCAGCCGCCGGGTCGACGGCCTGATCATCGGCGACGCGACCCTCGACGAGGATATCTACCAGGCACTGCGGCAGCCGCGAATGCCGCATGTGCTGGTCAACCATCGCGCTCGTGGACACCTCTCGGTCACCGGGGACGACGAACTGGGCGGCCGGCTGGCGGCTGAGCAGTTGCTCGCCGCCGGCCACGAGACGGTCGGGGTGATCGCCGGACCGACCTATCCGACCGCGCTCGACCGGGTCCGGGGTTTCACCCGCGAGTACGAGCGCACCGGCCACCCGGTGCCGGACGACTACGTCGTACACAGCGAGTTCGATCCCGAAGGCGGCCGCCGAGCCGCGCGGGAACTGCTGGACCGGTCGCCCCGGCCGACCGCGTTGTTCGCCGTCAACGACTCGGCGGCGATCGGCGCGATGGGCGTGCTGCGCGATGCGGGTCTCCAGGTCGGTCGCGACGTCGCACTGGTCGGCTACAACGACATCGCGATGGCCCGAGACCTGCCCGTCCCGCTCAGCAGCGTTCACGCCCCGCTGGTCGAGATGGGGGAGCAGGCAGCGACGCTGCTGATCGACCTGATCGACGGCAAGGACCGCCGGTCCGTCAAGGTGACACCGCACCTGATGGTGCGGGAGTCGAGTGCCGCCGCCGAAGTGCGCCGTCCTTGACGGAGGTCAGGTAGTACAGGCCGCCGGCGACGAGGGAGCCGGAGAGCCAGGAGAAGTCGGTGTTGTTCATGGCGATTGCGATCGGGCCTTGCATGACGGGGACGAGACCGTACTGCCAGCTCCAGCCGGCGAGGAGCCCGAGAGCCAGGCTGATCAGGGCCCGCGCGTTCCACTGCCCGTACGGTGACTTGGCGGCCCGTGCGTACAAGCCGGCGATGTCGAGCCGGCCGCGGCGCAGGACCAGGTAGTCGACCGCGACGATCGCGGCCCAGGGGCTGATCCAGACCAGGATCGAGACCATCCAGTTGTCGAAGGCGTGACCGAAACTGTCGGCGCGGACGAAGACCACCAGGACGGCGGACGCGACGGCCCCGGCCACCAAGGTGAGCTTCCAGCGGGCGATGTCGACACCGATCGACAACGCCGCCAACGAGCAGGAGTAGAGGTTCAGGATGTTCGTCGCAATCGGTCCGTGCATGATGAGCAGCAGCACCGGGACCGCCATCACACCGAAGGCGTTGATCACCAGAGCGGAAGGATCGCTGCCGGTTCCGGCGCTGGCCAGGCAGGCCCCGAGGGCGGCCAGCCACACCGTCGGCAGGTACATGCCCAACGCGGAGGCCCAGAAGACCGACCGGCTGGAGGCTTCCGGCCGGACGAAGCGGCTGTAGTCGGCGGAGTACGGCAGCCAGGTGATGCCCCAGCCGACCCCGATCGCGGTCGTCAGCTGCGTCATCGCCGTGAACTTCTCGGCAGGCGTCTCCGCGGTGGCCGCCGTCCAGTGCAGGTCGGCACTGCTCAACGCAAGGACGGTCATCGCCGCCATCACCAGCACGGTGAGTGGGACGGTCCATTTCTCGAACGTACGGATCGCATAGAACCCGTACAGGGCCAGCCCGAGCTGGGCGAGCATGATCACCGCGGCCACCAGGTACTCCAGCCCGATGCCGCCGGTGATCCCGATCTTCGCCAGGACGGCAAGCGCCAGGTCGAGCACGACCCAGGTGTTCACGCCGACCCAGGCCATCGTCAGCAGGCACTGGACCACGCCGGGAACGATGGCGCCGCGGCGGCCGAACGGCGCCCGGCCGAGCACCATCTGGTTGACCGCCGTCCGGTGCCCGATGACGTTCAGCAGGCCGAACAGCGCGCAGCCGAGGACATTGCCGATGGCAACGACGAGCAGGGTCTCCAGCAGGCTCAGGCCCAGCGTGATGCCCAGGGCGCCGAGCACCCAGTTGATCGGGGCGAGGTTGGCGCCGGCCCAGATCCAGAACTGTTCCCGCGGGCTGGAGTCCCGGGCCTCCGGGGGGATCGGGGCGACGCCGTGGGCGTCGAACGGAACTGCCTCGGCTGGTGCGGGTGTGGTCATGACGGCCTCCCAGGGGAACAAGTTGGCTCAGAGAACCAGCAGCGACCGCGCCGGGGCAGTAGGTAGATGTCTAGCGATTTGGGATCTCACTGGATATGTTCACAGCATGTTGAGTCTGGGAGCCCTGCTTGGCAACCCCGCGCTCGAGCTGCGGCTGCTGGTGCCCGGGCCGGCGGGAGCTCTTGAGCGGGAGGCGTTATGGGTCCACAACACGGAGTTGCCGGACCCGTCCCCGTACGTGCGTGAGCGTGAGATCGTACTGACGAACGGCTTGTGGCTGCACGAGGCGACGGCGGCCGCCTTCGTCACGAAGGTCCGCGAGATCGGTGCCGCCGGCATCGTCTTCGGTCTGCGGACGGAAACGCCGGCCACACCACCAGAGCTGATCGCGGCCTGCGAACGCGCAGGGCTGCCGCTGGCCGAGATCTCCATCGAGGTCCCGTTCACCGCGGTGACCGAAGCCGCGTCGGCGATGCAGGCCGATCAGCGCCGCGACGCGTTGGTCGGCATGGTCCGGCGCGGCGACGCGCTCGCGTCGGCGATCTCCCACGGCGCCGGAGCCTCCGGCGTACTGGCCGTCCTGCGGCGCGAACACGACCTGCCGCTCGCGGTCGTCGACCGGATGGCCCGGCCGCTGGCGGCAGCGGGGGCCGAGCTGACGTCCCAGCAGCGCCGGATCGTGGCCGACGGGCTGGCCAGGCACCCGCCGCCACTCGAGGTGGATCTCGGCGGCGGGCAGGGGCGCGCGACGATCTTCCTGGTCGGTGCGGTCGGCGACACGGATGCCGCGCTGGTGTGCCTGCGGCCGGTGGGCGGGCTGAGCCGGCCGGAGCAGGACGCGCTCGATCAGGCGGCGCGATTCCTCAGCCTCGAGGTCGCCAAGCAGCAGGCGATCCAGGCGATCGAGCTGCGGTTCGCCAGCGAGCTGCTCGACATGATTCTGTCCGGCGCGCAGCGTTTGGCCGAGGTTCCGGACCGGCTGCGGGCGTTCGGCGTGGATCCGTCCGGGGAACTGGTGGTGCTGACGATCGCCTTCGCGGCCGGGGCCGAGTCGACCGTACCCGGGCTCACCGAGACCGTCAGCGAGTTCTTTCTGCGCGAGAGCCTCGCGGTCGTGGTCGCGGGCGGCAGTCAGGACGTGGTCGCCGTACTGCAGCGCCCGCGACAGGACGTCGCGCGGTTGGCGGACGCGTTGTGTTCGGCGGTGCGGAGGAGATTCCCGGTGCGTTCTCCGGTGGTCGGATTCGGCGACGTCGCGGCCTCGGCGGGGGAGTTGCGCCAGCCGCTGGTGCAGTCGCGCGAGGCGTGTCAGGTGCTGCGGCGCCGTGGCAACCAGGCGGTGGCCTCGTTCCGCCAGTTGGGTACGCATCGTTTGCTGCTCGGCCTGCAGGACTCGGCGACGCTGCGGGGTTTTGCGGACGGCGTGCTGGGGCCGCTGCGCGAGTACGACGGCCTCCGGGACGGCGACCTGGAGGTGACGTTGCGGGCGTTCTTGTCGCACGACGGGCAGTTCGGTGCGACGGCGTCCGCGCTCCACGTCCACGTGAACACGTTGCGGAACCGGCTGGCCAAGATCACCGAGCTGACCGGGCGTGACGTCGCCCGTACCGACGATCGGGTCGATCTCTACCTGGCGCTCGAGGCCGGCGACATGTCCCGGTCCCGTTAGCGCAGTACTTCGATCGCGAGGTCCGTCGGACCGTTGCCGTTGATGACGGTCAGGTCCTGGGGGCAGGCAGAGACCACGACAGCGCAGTCGAGCTCGGCGCGGAAGGTGATCGAGTCCCCCGGAGCTGTTGTCGCAGGCAACCAGTCCAGTGCGTCGCCGGCGACCACCGGCACCTGCATGAAGACGTTGACCGGCTGCGGTACGACCTCGACACCGGCACCGAGCGCGGTCCGCAGATTGCGCGTGCAGGACGGGTGATCCGGCACTCCGAGCGCTGCGTACCGAGCATCGTCGCAAGCGGCGATCAGGAGGTCGTGGCGACCCGGCGACGTGTCCTCGACCAGGGTCAGGATCGGCCGCCGGTGATTCGTCACGAAGGACTCGCCGATCGCCGGGAACAGCCTGCTGGTCGCGGTCCGGGTGTGCGATGCGCTCAGATGCTCACCTGTTATGCCCGCCGGCCCGGCCACGTACGCGAACAGATCGCCGACCTGCTGGCCCTCGACGTCGACGACCCGTACCAGGTCGCCACGCCCGACCCGCACGACGCGGCCGGTCCGCGCGGGCACGAGAGTACGGAGAACGGTCCCGCTCCTGTCTGTCATGCCTCCACCCAACCAGGCTGTCCCGCGGCGTTCAGTGGCGGATTCTCCACCATTGGCATTGGTTGTTGTAGATCAGTCCATGGTCGAGTGGAGTACTCCGATGCTGAAGTGGTGTGCATGGAGCAGACAACGACTCGCGTTCACCCCGCCCTGGAACCGGCCCGGATCGGCGGTATCGACCTTGCGAATCGCCTCGCCGTGGCGCCGATGACCCGGGTCTCCGCCACGCCCCGCGGTGTCCCGACCGCGGAGATGGCGGATTACTACGCGGAGTTCGCGGCCGGCGGGTTCGGGCTGCTGATCACCGAAGGCACCTACCCGGACGCTGCGTACAGCCAGGGCTACCTCAACCAGCCTGGTCTCAGTACGGCAGAACAAGCCGAGGGTTGGCGCGTGGTGACCGACCGGGTGCACGGGGCCGGCGCGAAGATCGTCGCCCAACTGATGCACGCCGGCGCGCTGTCGCAGGGCAACCCGCACCGCCACGAGCTCGCCGGACCGTCCCCCGTGCAGCCGCTCGGCCAGATGATGCCCGAGTACGGCGGCAGCGGTCCGTGGCCGGTGCCGCACGAGCTCTCGGTCGAGGAGATCGGCGAGATCGTCGACGGGTTCGCAGCCGCCGCGGTCCGCGCGCACGCCGCCGGTTTCGACGGGGTCGAGATCCATGGTGCGAACGGCTATCTGCTGGACCAGTTCCTGACCTTGTACACCAACCAGCGCACCGACAACTACGGCGGACCGGTCACGAACCGGATCCGCCTGACCGTCGAGATCGCGGCGGCGGTGGTGGCCGCGACACCGGCGGACTTCGTCATCGGCGTACGGCTGTCGCAGACGAAGGTGAACGACTTCGAGTACCGCTGGCCGGGCGGTGCGTACGACGCCGAACTCATCTTCTCGGCGCTCGGCGGCACCGGTATCGACTACCTGCACATCGCCAGCGAGGGACGCAACTGGCTGGAGACCGCCCGCCTGCAAGGCGGACAGACGATCACCGGCCTGGCGCGCCGGATCGGCGGCCTGCCGGTGATCGCCAACGGCGGCATGCACGAGTCCGGGCAGGCGGAGCGGGTGCTGACCGACGGTCACGCCGACCTGCTGTCCATCGGTCATGGCGCGCTGGCGAACCCGGACCTGCCGCGCCGGCTGGCGGCCGGCGAGCCGCTCGAGGACTTCGACCGGACGATGCTGGAGCCGTCGGTCACGCTGGCCAACGCGAAGCAGTGGCAGACTGGTCGGTCATGACGGAGTCGACCTGGCACGGCGGGGCGGCGGCCGTCGCCACGCTGACCTTCGACGTGGACGCCGAGACACCGATTCTGGCGGCCGGCCGGCAGTACGCCGGTCATCTGATGACGATGTCCCACCAGGCGTACGGCCCGGATGTCGGCGTCCCGCGGATCCTGGAGCTGCTCGCGGATCTCGGCGTACCGGCGACGTTCTTCGTACCGGGCTGGGTCGCCGAGCAGCGACCCTGGCTGTCGGCAACGATCGTCGAGCACGGGCACGAGGTCGCCCATCATTCGTACAGCCATCGTGCACCGACGTCGATGAACGCGGTGGAGGAGCGCGCGGACTTCGAGCGCGCTTTGGAGGTATTTGATGCCCAGGGCATCGAAATCAAGGGTCATCGGGCGGCGTTGTGGGAGGCCACGCAGACCACGCTCGATCTGGTCGCGGGCCACGGGTTGACGTACGACTCGTCGCTGATGGGTGACGACCGGCCGTACGTTCTCGGCGTCGACGGCCGGCGGGTCGTGGAGCTGCCGGTGCACTGGTCGCTGGACGACTGGGAGCAGTACGCGTTCCTGCCGTCGCCACAGATCGGGACGGTCATCGAGTCGCCGCGCAAGGCACTGGAGATGTGGCAGGCCGAGCTGGACGCGATGCGGCACTACCGTTGCCTGTTCAACCTGTGCATGCACCCGTTCCTCACCGGCCGCCCGAGCCGGCTGATGGCGCTGCGTGAACTCATCGAGTTCGCGCAGTCCCGGGGCGACGTCCACTTCACCCGCTGCCGCGACCTGGCCGACGCCACCCACGCAGACCTCAGCCTCGAGCAGCGCACTCCGCCCAAGGTCACCGCGGATCCTGTGGTCTACCCGGACTGACCGTGGCGCACGTCACTGGTCGTGGCTGTCACTCGCGCCGGGCCGGCGACATCTCGTGGTCAAGGAAGTCGGAGAGAAAGAAGGAGCTATGAGCAAGGTCTGGTTCGTCACCGGTTC
>DASSDE010000726.1:0-5023 GCA_035697365.1 Kribbella sp.
CCGCGAGGGCACGGCGACGTTCGGGCCGTTGCGCGCCGCGGTCTCCGGGCGCGCGATCCGGATGGCCCTGGACGGCGGATCGATCCGCCGCATCGCGAAAGGCGTGTATGCGCTGCCGGCTGCGCCCGATCCCATCGCGGCCGCACGCGCCCAGGGCGGCCTCGTGTCGCATCTCAGCGCCGCGGTGCTGCACGGGTTCGATGTCCTTGAGTTGCCGGACAAGCCGCAAATCACCGTCCCGCGTGGGCAACACCGACGCGTGAGCCCGGTGGCCTGCGAGCTGCATTGGGCGGACAGCGCACCGGCCGATGGTCCCTGCACCACCAGGCTCCAGACAGTGCTCGACTGTGCGCGGACCTTGCCGTTCGCGGCCGGTCTGACGATTGCGGACTCGGCGCTGCGCGGTCGCGTGCTGGACCGTTCGCAACTCAGGGTCGCCGCCGCCCATCTGAGCGGGCCCGGGTGCCGCCGGGCGAGGCAAGTCGCGGCCGCCGCAGACGGGCGAGCCGAATCGGCGCTCGAATCGGCGCTGCGGGCAATCCTCATCGAGGCCGGCATCATCGGGTTCGAGCCGCAGGTCGTGGTGCGGGACGGCGGGTTCTACGCTCGGCTCGACCTGGCCGACGCTGCGCTGATGATTGCCCTCGAGGCCGACAGCTTCGCCCACCACGGAACGCGCGCGGCCCTTGCCCGCGACTGCCGCCGGCACGTGAACCTCACGATCCGCGGCTGGCGGCTCCTACGGTTCTCATGGGAGGACGTGATGTTCGACCCTGCGTGGGTGGTCGACACGGTCCGCGCAGCGATTGCCGGTTCTCCAGGCCATCACAATGCGCGCTTTGCGGGCGGGCGCAGGCTGCGTGCCGCTGCCCGGTCCACTTTGTGATGGCCTGGCGGTGCGGCCATACATTCACACCGGGCGGCCGGCGAGGAAGGTTTGGGTTGTCAGGGGGACGGCGGGGCGGTAGGCGAGGTGTAGGTGGGTGGGGGCGTCGAGGACTGTGAGGTTGGCTTGGGCGCCGGGGGTCAGGTGGCCGAGGTCGGGGCGGTGGAGGGAGGCGGCGCCGCCGGCGGTGGCGGACCAGAGGGCCTCGGCGGGGGTCATGTGCATCTCGCGGACGGCCAAGGCGATGCAGAAGGGCATCGAGGAGGAGTAGCCGGAGCCGGGGTTGCAATCGGTGGCGAGGGCTACGGTGACGCCGGCGTCCAGGAGGCGGCGGGCGTCGGGGTACGGCGACCTGGTGGAGAACTCGATCGCGGGCAGCAGGCCGGCGACGACGCCGCTGGAGGCGAGCGCGTCGACGTCCGCGTCGGTGAGGTACGTGCAGTGGTCGGCCGACGCCGCGCCGACCTCGGCGGCGAGTTGGACGCCGGGGCCCTCGCCGAGCTGGTTGGCGTGGATGCGCGGCCGCAACCCGCGCGCGATCCCGGCCCGCAGGATCGCGCGCCCCTGGTCCGCGTCGAACGCACCGCGCTCGACGAACACGTCGATCCACTTCGCGTGCTGCGCCGCCGCGTCGAGCATCGGCCCGGTCACCAACGACACGTACTCCGCCGGGTCGTCGGCGTACTCGGCCGGTACGACATGCGCGCCGAGGTACGTCGTCTCGTCGGTGAACTGTCCCGCGATCCGCAGGCTGCGCGCCTCGTCCGCGACCGTCAGGCCGTACCCGGACTTGATCTCCACCGTTGTCGTGCCCTGGCGACGCATCTCCGTCACGAGCCTGGACACGTTCGCAGTCAGCTGCTCGTCGGTCGCCTCGCGGGTCGCCGCCACCGTGGTACGGATGCCGCCCGCCGAGTACGGAGTGCCGGTCATCCGGGCGGCGAACTCGGCCGCGCGGTCGCCCGCGAACACCAGATGTGAATGCGAATCGACGAACCCGGGGATCACCGCACGGCCGCCGAGGTCGACCGCACTGTCCGCCGCCGGCGCCGCACGCCGCGACCCGACCCATGCGACCGTACTCCCCTCGATCACGAGCGCCGCGTCCCCGACTTCGCCCAGCAACCCGCCTCGTGCCGGATCGTTCGTCACCAGAGAATTGATTCCGGTCAGCAGGAGCGAGGTCATCGAGTCACCGCCCTGATCGAGGACGCCAACTCGGCCGCGACGTCCATCCGTCTGTGCTTGCCATCGGCAACCAGATGTTCTCCGGAGACGACGACATCGGACACATCCGCGGCGGAGGATGCGAAGACGGCGGTCTCTGCGGTTCCGCCCGTACCGGCGGTACGAACGGTGTCGAGGCGGATCGCCACCAGATCCGCACGCCCACCGGGCGCGATGGCGCCGGCGTCGTCGAAGCCGATCGACCGATGACCGTCGACGGTGGCTGCCTTCAGCAGCTCGGCCGCCGACCAGTGTCCGCGTTCCTGGGTCGCGAGGCGTTCGTTCAGCTCGACCGCGCGCATCTCCTCGAACAGGTCGATCATCGCGTGGCTGTCCGATCCGAGCGTCAGCGGCGAACCGGCGTCGCGCAACCGTGCGGACGGTCCGATGCCGTCCGCGAGGTCGCGCTCGGTCGTCGGGCAGAAGCAGGAGTACGTCGCGGAGCTGCCGAGCAGCCCGACGTCGACCACGGTCAGATGCGTCGCATGCACCGCACTCGTACGTCCGCTGAGGAACCCGGCCTCATCGAGAAGCTGCGCCGGCGTCCGCCCGTACGCGGCCAGGCTGGCCTCGTTCTCGGCGAGCTGCTCGGACAAATGAATATGCAGCGGTACGTCCGGGAACGCCGACGCGACCGCGCCGAGCTGATCCTGCGGAACGCCCCGGATCGAATGCGCAGCCGCCCCGATCACCACGTCGTCAGCGCTCCGCAGCCCGGCGACCCGCGAGGCCCAAGCGGAGGCATCGCCGTCACTGAAGCGCTGCTGTACGTCGTTGAGCGGTTGATCGATGCCGCCGGCAACGTAGCAGGTGTCGAGCAGCGCGATCCTGATGCCGACGTCCCGCGCGGCCGAGATCAGCGCCGCCCCCATCGCGTTCGCGTCGTCGTACCGTTTGCCGCCGGGAGCGTGGTGCAGGTAGTGGAACTCGCCGACCGCGGTGATGCCGGCGAGCAGCATCTCGCCGTACACCGCGCGGGCGAGGTCGTAGTACGTGTCGGGGGTGAGCGCGGCGGCGACCGCGTACATCTGCTCGCGCCACGTCCAGAACGTCCCGCGCTCGGTCTGCGTCCGGCCGCGGAGTGCGCGGTGGAACGCGTGGCTGTGGCAGTTCGCGAGGCCGGGGACGACCAGGCCGTTCAGGATCTGCGCGTCGCCTGCGTCCACATCGGTCTCCACCGAGGTGAATCGGCCGTCCGCAACGGTCAGCAGGACTCGGGAGGCGAGACCGCTCGGGAGGACGGCGGTCTCGCACCAGTACGAGGTCACTTCGCGAGGTCCTTCAGTACTGCGGCCAAGGCTTCGACGCCCGCGAGGCAGTCGTCCTGCTCGGCGTACTCGGCCGGGGAATGGGAGACGCCGGTCGGGTTGCGGACGAACAGCATCGCGGTCGGGATCCCAGCGGCGGAGAACACGCCGGCGTCGTGGCCGGCTCCGGTCGGGAGCACCGGGGCGCCGTCGAGAACGTTCACGAGCCGATCGCGGAGGCCGGCCGGGAAGTCGACGATCGGCGAGACCGACTCGGCGGTGACCTCGAGGGTGGTGCCGTCCCGCTCGGCGCGTTCGGTGGCCTGCTTGGTGATTGCTGCGAGCAACGATTCGAGGGTGGCGGTGTCGGCGGCGCGGGCGTCGAGCCAGGCGGTGACCTGGAACGGTACGGCGTTGGTGCCGTTCGGCTCGACGGAGACGCGGCCGAAGGTGGCGCGGGCGCCGGCCAGGCGGGCCTGCTTGTTCGCCGCCAGGGCGGTCATTGCGTACGTCAGCATCGGGTCGTGCCGGTCTTCCATCAGGGTGGTCCCGGCGTGATTGGCCTCGCCGCCGAACGTGAAGCGGTAGCGCCCGTGCGGCCAGATCGAGCTCGCTACGCCCACCGGTGCGGTCAGACCGCGGCCCTGCTCGACGTGCAGCTCGATGAAGGTCCCCATCCGCTCCACCAGCGGTGAGGGACCGATCGCGGTCGGGTCGAGGCCGGCCTGCTCAAGGGCTTGGGCGAGGCCGACGCCCGTACGGTCCTGAAGCTGCAGGGCCTTGTCTGCGGGCAGTACGCCGGTCGCGACCCGGGATCCCAGGCAGGGCATCCCGAACCGCGCTCCTTCTTCTTCCACGAACGCCCCGATGCCGATCGGCACGCCCGGCTCGAACCCCTCGGCCCGCAACTTGTCCACCGCCGCCAAAGCAGAAACCACCCCGAGCGGCCCATCAAAAGCCCCACCATCAATCACCGAGTCCAAATGACTCCCGGTGACCACCCCAGGACCGTCGCCGGCACCCCACCAGGCGATGAGGTTGCCGATTGCATCGGTTTGGACGGGGAGTGCGCGGGCGGCGCACTGGTCGCGGAACCAGTGCGTCGCCTCGCGTTCGGTGGGGGACCAGCCGCCGCGGGTGTAACCGCCGGTTTCGGGGTCACGGCCGATGGCGGATTCGTCGGCCCACAGGGATTCGAAGCTCAAGACCGGCTCACGACAACGGGTTCTTCGACAGCCAGTCCTTGGCGACCGCGTCCGCGCTCTCCTTGCCGACGTCGACCCGCTTGACCAGGTCGGTCAGCGCGTCGGTGGTCAGCTTGGCGTCGACCGCGTTCAGCGTCGCGACGATGTCGTCGGACTTGTGGTCGGTCCGGATCAACGGAACGATGTTGTTCGGCGGCAGGATGTTCTCCGGGTCGTCGAGCTGCACCAGCCCCTGGTCCTTGATCACCGACTGGGTGGTGAACAGGTTCGTCACCTGGACCTGGCCGTCGGTCAGTGCCTTGATGCTCAGCGGACCGCCGGCGTCCAGCGTCTTGTACTCCTTGAACTCGACGCCGTACTTCTCCTTCAGGCCCTTCAGACCGGCCATCCGGACCTTGAACTCCGAGCTGCCGCCCGCGACCAGCTCCTTGCCGACCGGCTTCAGGTCACCCAGCGAC
>DASSDE010000727.1:0-5021 GCA_035697365.1 Kribbella sp.
GGCAGCACGTTGCGCGGCCTGACGATGTTGTAGCAGTAGAGCAACTCTCCCGCGCTGGCGTGGCCGGACACGTGCACCAGCGCGTTGCCCTTGTGGATCACGTTCGCGCCGTGCCGGATCAGGCCGTTGATCACCCGGTAGACCGAGTTCTCGTTGCCGGGGATCAGGGAGGACGCCAGTACGACGGTGTCGCCCGGCTGCAGGTGGACGACGTTGTGGTCGTTCGCCGCGATCCGGGACAGCGCCGACATCGGCTCGCCCTGCGAACCGGTCGACACCAGCACCACCTGCTCCGGCGGGTAGTTGTCGAGTTCGCGCATGTCGATCAGCGTGTCGCCGGGCACGTTCAGGAAGCCGAGGTCGCGGGCCACGCCCATGTTGCGGACCATCGAGCGGCCGACGTACGCGACCTTGCGGTGATGCTTCACCGCGGCGTCCATCACCTGCTGCACGCGGTGCACGTGCGAGGCGAAACAGGCGACGATGATGCGCTGGTTCTTCGCCTTGGTGAAGACCCGGTCCAGCACCGGCGCGATGTCGCGCTCGTGGGTGGTGAAGCCGGGCACCTCGGAGTTGGTGGAGTCGACCATGAACAGGTCGACGCCCTCCTCCCCCAGCCGGGCGAAACCGCGCAGGTCGGTGATCCGGCCGTCCAGGGGCAGCTGGTCCATCTTGAAGTCACCGGTGTGCAGCACGACGCCGGCCGGTGTCTTGATCGCGACCGCGAGCGCGTCCGGGATCGAGTGGTTGACCGCGACGAACTCGCAGACGAACGGCCCGATCTGGAGCTTCTCGCCCTCGACCACGGTCTGCTGCGGCACGTTGCGGTGCCGGTGCTCCTTCAGCTTGCCCTCGAGCAGCGCGAGCGTGAGCTGAGACCCGATCACCGGGATGTCGCCCCGCTCACGCAGCAGGTAGGGCAACCCGCCGATGTGGTCCTCGTGGCCGTGCGTCAGAACGACCGCGACGACGTCGTGGAGACGGTCCCGGATCGGCTCGAAGTCCGGCAGGATCAGGTCCACACCGGGCTGGTTCTCGTCCGGGAACAGTACGCCGCAGTCGACGATCAGCAGCTTGCCGTCGTACTCGAACACGGTCATATTGCGGCCGACCTCGCCGAGGCCGCCGAGCGGGATCACCCGCAAAGCGCCCGGAGCGAGAGGTCCGGGCGCGTCGAGATCTGGATGGGGATGGCTCATGCAATCAGTCCTGCCTGTTTCAAGTCGGTGGTGAGCCGGTCGGTCTGCCCGGGCGTCGCCTCGACCAGCGGCGAACGAAGCGTCGCATGCTCGATGACACCGGCCAGCTTGAGCGCGGCCTTCACCATGATGGCGCCCTGGGTCATGGTCATGATCGTCTCGACGGCGGGCACCAGCCGTCGATCAATATCCTGTGCTGCGGCGAGATCTCCGGCCACCACGGCGTCGATCAGCTTCCGGTACTCCCGGCTGGCGACGTGCGCCACGACGCTCGCGATGCCGACCGCACCGATCGCCAGGGAGGCGAGGTTCAGCTCGTCCGCACCGCAGTAGTAGAACAGATCGGTGTTCGCCAGCACCTTGGTGGTCCCGGCGAGGTCGCCCTTGGCGTCCTTCACCGCGACGATCCGGGGGTGCTCGGCGAGCGCGATCAGGGTCTCGGTCTTGATCTCCACCCCGGAGCGGGCCGGGATGTCGTACAGCATGTTCGGCAGGCCGGTGGCGTCGGCGACCGCGGTGAAGTGCGCGCGCAGCCCGTCCTGCGGAGGCTTGTTGTAGTACGGCGTGACGACGAGCAGGCCGTCCGCGCCGGCGGCCTCGGCCTGCCGGGCGCACTCGACGGTGTGCGCGGTGTCATTGGTGCCGACGCCCGCGACGATCCGCACGCCGTCGCCGACGGCCTCACGGACCGCCTGGATGATCTGGACCTTCTCCTGGTCCGAGGTGGTCGGCGCCTCGCCGGTGGTCCCGTTCAGCACCAGGGCGTCGTTGCCGCCGTCGACGAGGTACGTCGCGACCCTCTGGGTGGCGTCCAGATCGAGGGCGCCGTCGGGCCGGAACGGGGTGATCATCGCGGTCGTCAGGCGACCGAACGGCAGCGCCGGCGTCGGGGCCGGAGCCTGGGCCGACGAGGGCGTGGATGCTGGCGAGGACATGGGCCTCAGATTACCGCTCCCGACCCCTGAAGAAATGGGTAGGCCTGGTGGCTGTCCGCTCGGGGGTCCGGGCAGCCACCAGGCTCACTCGTCCTATCGGGGCCCGCCCGGTAGGCGTTACAGCTTCTGCCAAAAAAGTCCGGAAAAACTTCTGTAAATACTCTCTGTCACTCGAAGACCACAATGTGTCGACATTCGGATGCTTTAGTCTCTTGCGCGTGTCGACACCTTCAGCCTCCTCGGCCGGCTCAGCCGTGCCCGCCCGCCAGAGCCTGACCATGGCCTGCGCGACGATGGCCGCCGCGATCCCGCTCATGACGCTCGTCTTGTGGTTCGTGCTCGGTACCGACGGGATCGGCGCGTTCCCGAAGAGCTGGCCGCCGCTGGTGGTGCTCGCCGCCGCGGTCGGTGCGTACTCGATCTGCGAGCTGGCCGGCTTCCGGACGCCGCCGCTCGAGTACTCCAACCGGTCCGCCGCCGAGGTTCAGGCCGACTCGTGGCGGCGGTTCACCGCGTCGACGTTCACCCGGTTCGCGGTCTGCGACGCGGTGTTCCTGATCTCGATCCCGGTGGCCTTCGTCGCCGACAGCTACTGGGTGGTGCTGGTCGGCGCGGTGCTCGCGCTGCCGCTGTTCTTCTGGGAGGCGTGGCCGGGCGAGCGCAACCAGCGGCGGTTCGCGGCGGCACTGGAGTCCGGTGGCGTGGCGTCGTACCTGACCGGCCGGCTTCAGGACTGACCTGCTTCAGGACCGGCCGGCCAGCCAGACGCTCGTTGCGTCGAAGAGTTGCTCGACGACCCGGAGCGCGCCCGGAAGTAGCAGTACGCCGCCGATGGTCAGCACCGGGACGATCACCGCGTGCTCGAACCAGTGACCGGTGCTGAAGCGCAGCGGCTTCGGGAGGCGGATCTCGTACCAGGTCTCGCCGCGGATCGGCAGCGGCCACAGCCACGGGCAGCCGGAGCGCGTCAGGCTGTCGCCGAGGCAGTGGACGAACATGCCGAGCGCCACGGCAGCCCCGATCCAGCCGCCGATCTGGGTCAGACCCGTTTGGAGCGCGTCCGCGGCCGCGGTGCCCGGGAGCGCGGTGCCGGCACCGGTGGTGCTGACGACGGACCAGCCGGCGGCTGCAAGTACGGCGAGGACGATCCAGTCGCCCAGCACGTCGGCCGCGAGCACCAGTCCGGTGACGGCCACGGCCAGTACGGCCCATTTGCCCCGGTCGCCAAGGCTCGCGGCGAGCATGCCGAGCAGTACGGCGGCGACCAGGGTGTGCGTCGCGTGCCGGTGCTTCCCGGTGCTGTCCTCGTCGCGGGGCCCCTTGGTCAGGTTGTAGAGGACGCCGGAGAACGCCCGTACGGCTCCGGACACCAGCCGCGTCACGGGCCCCAGCAGCCGGGACGCACTCGCGCCTGGGTGATCCAGGTCGGGCAGCAACGCGTACCCAGCCGTGGCCGCCGCGAACGGCACCACCTCCGCCACCGAGGTCAGCCCGACCAGCGGCGCCACCGCCAGCCCGGCACACCACCCCGACAACGCATGCGACCGCCCCATCATCCGGAGCCTCACTCCCCTCACAGTCCCGCACATCCTCCCCCACCAGCCCCACCACCCCCACCAGCCACGCGGGATCGCCAGGCCATCACAATTGCGCCGCCCAGCCGCCTGCCAGGCTCACGCCGCCCACCCGGGCAGCAATGTGATGGCCTGGCGATCCGCCACCCCGCTTTGCATAATCATGCAGAAGGGTGCATACTTTTCCTGTGTCCAAGGTGCTGAATTCTTTGCCAGTCGGTGAGCGGGTCGGGATTGCCTTCTCAGGTGGTCTCGACACGTCGGTTGCGGTCGCGTGGATGCGGGACAAGGGAGCGATCCCCTGCACGTACACCGCCGATCTCGGGCAGTACGACGAGCCCGACATCGCGTCCGTCCCGGGTCGTGCGACGGCGTACGGCGCGGAGATCGCGCGACTGGTGGACTGCCGCGCGGCGCTCGTCGAGGAAGGCCTCGCGGCGCTCGCCTGCGGCGCGTTCCACATCCGCTCCGGCGGCCGGACGTACTTCAACACCACCCCGATCGGCCGGGCGGTGACCGGCACGATGCTGGTCAAGGCGATGCTCGACGACAACGTCCAGATCTGGGGCGACGGATCGACGTTCAAGGGCAACGACATCGAGCGGTTCTACCGCTACGGCCTGCTCGCGAACCCGCAGCTGCGCGTCTACAAGCCGTGGCTGGACGCGCAGTTCGTGCACGAGCTGGGCGGCCGGAAGGAGATGTCCGAGTGGCTGGTCGCACACGGCCTGCCGTACCGGGACAGCACCGAGAAGGCCTACTCCACCGACGCCAACATCTGGGGCGCCACCCACGAGGCGAAGACCCTCGAACACCTCGACACCGGGCTGGAGACGGTCGACCCGATCATGGGCGTCGCGCACTGGGATCCGGCGATCGAGATCCCGGCCGAAGACGTCACGATCGGGTTCCAGCAGGGCCGGCCGGTGACGATCAACGGCAAGGAGTTCGGTTCGGCGGTCGACCTGGTGCTGGAGGCGAACGCGATCGGCGGCCGGCACGGTCTCGGCATGTCGGACCAGATCGAGAACCGGGTCATCGAGGCGAAGAGCCGGGGCATCTACGAGGCCCCGGGCATGGCGCTGCTGCACGCGGCCTACGAGCGGCTGGTGAACGCGATCCACAACGAGGACACCCTCGCCAGCTACCACGCCGAGGGCCGCAGGCTCGGCCGGCTGATGTACGAAGGTCGTTGGCTGGACCCACAGTCACTGATGATCCGGGAGGCGCTGCAGCGCTGGGTCGGTACGGCGGTCACCGGTGAGGTGACGCTCCGGCTGCGGCGCGGCGAGGACTACTCGATCCTCGACACC
>DASSDE010000728.1:0-5351 GCA_035697365.1 Kribbella sp.
CGAAGATCCCGACCGCGAGACCCGTGGTCTCCAGTGGCGACACCTGACCCACCAGCCCGAAGCCGACGCCGGTGAAGATCAGTACGGTGGCCACGGACTGACCCAGGTAGTTCGAGAGGGCCATGCGCCCGGCCGGCGCGAGCAGGCGGCGGATGTCCTCCCCGCGATCGGAGTGCATGATGCGCAGCAAGGACGCGACGTACGCCGCTGTCAGGAAGGGCGCCGTCATCACACTCATCAGTACCGCCCTGGTGTCGCCGTTGCCGCCGGACGCGTAGACGACGCCACCGGTGATACCGATCGCGAAGCCGACCAGCTGGATCAGCCGGAGCAGTGCGTCGGCCCCTGCGGTGTTCTGCAGCAGTCGGCGCCGGCCGGCCACCATGCCGACGAGGAACGCCGCCAGTGTCGTGGGGCCTTGCACGGTCAGCAGTGAGAGTCCGTACGTGGCGAGAGCGCGGATGTGCTCGCCTATGACACTGCTGAACGAGCCGGCCAGGTTCGCCGTGGTCTGTTGGGCGGCTGCTACTGCTGTAGTCGGGTCCAGGACCGCTGAGGTGTCCAGGAAGAGCGCAGCGATCGCCAGAGTGATGAACAGGTACGCGTAGATCGCTCCAGCGACGAGGAGCGCCGTACGGTCCTTGACGCGCCGCATGGCGACCAGGACGAGCCCGATGATCGCGTACACACTGAGGATGTCGCCCGTGATCAGGAAGATCCCGTGCAGTATGCCCAGCACGAACAGCGCGGCCAGCCGGCGCAGCATCCGTGGGCGAAATGCTGCGCCCACCCGCTGCGCCGCCTCGAGCTGTAGCTGGAAGCTGTACCCGAACAGGAACGAGAAGAGCAGATAGAACTTCATGTCCACGAAGGCCGACGACAGCCAGTGGACGGAGTGGTCGAGCCACGAGCCGTACGCCGGATCCTCCGCGACGTGGATGGGAAACCCGGAGGCCGCGAACGTGATGTTCACAACCAAGATGCCCAGCAGGGCAAAACCCCGCAACGCATCAACATCCTGAATCCGCGCCCGCTCCAGCACCAGCCCCATAAAGCCAGCACACCAGTCCGGCGCCCCCGACGCAGTGACCCTGAATCCTCCCCTGAGGTAGACCTAGCTCTACCTCAGGCTCAGTGAGCGCGGCGCTGTTGGACCTTTTGGACTGCCTGCTTGATCTTCTGCTGGTTCTCTGGCTTGCTCAGCTCGCGCTGGGCAACCTGCACCAGCTTGGCGACCACAGCGCCCTTGAGCATTGTCTTCACGAACCCCATGAGGGCCTCCCAACTCTGTTGCCCCCGACGCTACCGCCCCCCACAACCACCCTCCATAGGTGATTCACCGGAGACAGCCCTCAGGACATGTCCGAATACGCCAGGTGTGTCCCGCACCGCAGGCACCGGAACAGGTACCCCGTAGCCTCGCCGTCCGCATCCAGATGCCGCACGTAGTACTCACACTGCTCCGACGACCAGAACTGCCGGTTCTCCGCCAGCAGCATCTCAACGGCATCCGGAAGCTCGCGCACTTCGCCGTACCCAACCCTCCCGAGGAAAGCCGCCGCGTCGCCGCAGTGGAAGAGCCAGTGCTCCTGCTGCCACCCGGTGAAGCCAGGCGTCCGTGTCAGCACCTCCTGGACAACAGACTGCGGTACGTCGTCCGGTACGTCGTAGGCGTCCGTGAACGTCGCGTCGAACCGATCGGCCGCCGACCCGTCCGCGATGCACCACGGACACAGCTCGTCGGCGAGCTCCTCGACGGCGAAGACGGGGCCGCTGTACAGGTAGCCGCGGGGCTGTCTGCAGTTCGCGCACTTCTGCTTGGTCGGTTTGAGCTCGCCGGTGGCGAGTGGGTCGGGGTGGTAGCGGAAAGCGGGCAGTTGGGTCACGGTGCTGACCCTGGGGGATTTTGGCGGATTCGGCAAGGAACTGTCCCTGGGGTCGGGCACACTGGGGGTATGCCTGAGTTGCCGGAGGTTGAGTCGCTGGCGGTGTTCTTGCGGGAGCGCGCGGTGGGGCATGCGTTCGTGCGGGCGGACATCACCGCCATCAGCGCGCTGAAGACGTACGACCCGCCGGTGTCCGCGATGGTCGGGTTGCTGATCGACGACGTCCAGCGGCACGGGAAGTTCCTGGACATCTCGGCGCAGGGCGTGCACCTGGTGATCCACCTGGCGCGGGCCGGCTGGCTGCGCTGGAAAGAGGAGCAGAACACCGGGCTCGTCCGCCCGGGCAAGGGCCCGATCGCGCTCCGGACCGTGCTGGACGACGGGGCCGGGTTCGACCTGACCGAGGCCGGTACGCAGAAGAAGCTCGCCGTGTACGTCGTCCGCGACGTCGCCGACGTGCCGGGGATCGCGCGCCTCGGCCCGGATCCGTTCACGCTCTCGCTCGACGACTTCGGCGAGATCCTCAAACGCGCCGGCCGCGTCCAGCTCAAGGGCGTCCTGCGGAACCAGTCCGTGATCGCCGGCATCGGCAACGCGTACTCCGACGAGATCCTGCACGTCGCGAAGATGAGCCCGTTCAAACCGGCGTCGAACCTGTCCGACGACGAGCTCAAGGTGCTGTACGACGCGATGCGCGACACCCTGCAGGACGCCGTCGACCGCTCCGCCGGGCTCGCTGTCCAGGACCTGAAGTCGGAGAAGAAGTCCGGCCTCCGCGTGCACGGCCGCAAGGGTCAGAAATGCCCGATCTGCGGCGACATCGTCCGCGAGGTCAGCTTCGCCGACTCCTCCCTCCAGTACTGCGCAACCTGCCAAACCGGCGGCAAACCCCTCGCCGACCGAAGAATGTCCAAACTCCTCAAGTAGGTGGCGGCCCACACGATCGCGGGCCGCCGAACCTGCATCAGGTGGTCATCTGGTCGAACATCGTCTTGACGTCGGGAGTGTTCGGCGTCGACAGCAGTGTCGGTGTGCCGCTGGTCGTCCGCCGTGAGGTGACGGCGAAGACGTACCCGAGGTTGGCGTCGATGCGGTCCTTGAACCACGGCCCGCCGCTTGCGCCGCCGTTCATCGAGCAGGTCAGCGCGGCGTCCGAACCGCCCCACGCGTAGGTGTCGCCGTCGCAGTAGTACGGCACCTCACCGTTGTACGGCGGCTCGGCCGGCCAGCCCCAGATCCGGGTGCCGGGCTGATTCTGCCCGTTGCCCCAGACGAGTCCGTTGCCGCCGACCGTGTCGATCAGGTTCGCGCCGTTGCGCTGTTGCAGCGTGACGAACGCCTGGTCGTGGGTGAAGTCGCTGCTGTTGATCCAGGAGTCGAACGCCCGCGCCTGGCTCCAGTTCCACAGGCCGTAGCCGGACTGGCCGTTGTAGTACGCCGGCGCGAACACGATGTTCGAGTGCCAAGCACCGCCCTGGCCGCTGTGCACGCAGTGCCCTGCGGTGATGATCAGGTTCTTGTAGCCGTTGTTGATCGTGGACGCCGAGCACACGTAGTTGAGCCCGTTGTCGGTGAAGAACAGCTTGCCCGCGGTACTCGGAACGGTGTCGTTGGTGAGCTTGTTTCCGCCGAGCGGTGCAACCGGCCGTGAGGCGATCCCGCTCGAAGCGCCTTGTTTTGCAGGCGTTCCGGCGACGCTGCCGGACGGTAGATCGGCCGGGATGGCGTTCCGCAGCTTCTCGGCGGTCCAGTACCCGGTCGCGTCCAGCGCGCCGGCCGGAGCCTTCGCCGAAAGCGCCGGAGCCCGTACGGCGGTGGTCGCGGCTGTCGTAGCGGGCGTGGGCGCCGCGGTTGCTGGAGGGACGGTGGCGCCGGTGACGAGCAGAACTCCGGCGGCGAGCAGACGGATGAACGTTCTGGGCATGCGTGCTCCTCGATCGGGGCGGTTGATCGATCACTGCCAGTAGAGGGGAAGCGCTCTCAAAACGCAAGCAGTCATAGGTGAATAACGTACGGTGACGAAGCCGACCGACGCCCTGCATCGAGCCGTGCCCGCAGTTCGTGGACGCCCGGCGGACCGGCGACGCGTGTGGCCCAGCCGAGCGACTGGCCCGGCTCCAGCCCGTCGAAGGTCCAGGTGTGCTCGGTCGCGGACCACCCGGGCGGCAGCGGGAGTTCGACGTCGCCGCGGGCCGGCGTACGGCCGAAGTTGGTGACGACCACGGTGACCTCGTCACGGCCCGGGTGGATCGACGCCAGCACCGTACCGACCGGCGCGACCAGGACGCGGCGGATGCCGGCCGGTACGGCGAGCGGTACGACTCGGAGCTCCGGCATCGGGAACGGGCCGACTGTGGACCGGGTGAGCTGGTGACCGCTCACGCGGTACCGGCGGCCCGCGAGGCGGATCTGGTACTGGCCGTCCGCCTCGACCATACCGACGAAGCGGATGGCGATGTCGGTCGCGCGCCGGGCGACAAGATGGGCCGTCGTACCGCTCGGAGTCAGGTCCCAGACGCCGTCTGCGTTCGCGGTGACGGTGTCCTGCGGGACGATCCGCAACTTGCCGGACAGCGCGACGCGGACGACCGGCGGCTCACCGACCTGGGGCAAGCGGACGACCAGGTCGCCACCGTCGCGGCGCCAGGTCAACGCCTTGCCGGTGTGGTCCTCGACGACATGCCGCGGCGTGGTGGCCAGGCCCGGCAGCCGCACCTCGTGGTCGGGTGGGCGGCATGCGATCCGGAGCAGCAGTTCGCGGTTCCGCAGGATCGCCTCACCCCACGGTTGCGGTTCGAACTCCCCCGGGATCCCCTGAATCAGCGCCACCGCAGCCTCCTTCGAGCCACGGTCCGAGATCCGCCCTCCGGTGTCAACGCCTTTTCCGTACTCCGGGCAACCACTCCCTCCACCCCGTGTCACCGGCCGGCTGTACAGGCCGTCATCTGCCGGGCACCCGCGGTCTGACATGCTTGAGGCATGTTCCGGAACCAGGAGATTCCTTCGGTCGTGGTGAGCGAGCTCGACGACGCCCTGCTGGCGGAGGCGTTCGTGCTCGACGTGCGCGAGCCGGACGAGTGGGACCGCGGCCACATCGAGGGCGCGAAGCACATCCCGCTCGGTGAACTGCAGGAGCGGGTCGGTGAGATCCCGGTGGACCAGAAGGTGCTCTGTGTCTGCGCCGTCGGCGGCCGTTCCGGCATGGCGACCCAGTTCCTGAACCAGGTCGGCCGGGAGGCGATCAACCTCGACGGCGGCATGCACGCCTGGGAGATCGCCGGCCGCCCGATGACCAACAACTGACTCTTGCAACTGACTCTTTGAGAAGAAAACCTTCCACACGGTGAGCGCACGCGTTACTTTGTCACCGGTCGGTTGACCGGCGTACACCTGCGGCTCATGAGGCGGTAGCGCACGCGGCGTCGGATGACCGCGTCCGTCCACCGTGGGGAGGCCCCTGTGTCG